>DATMMM010000295.1:0-2823 GCA_035569735.1 Allostellaceae bacterium
CTGCGCGAGCAGCGTCGTCACGTAGCTGAGCGCTTCCTTGGCACTGTGGTCGTCGTAGCCGTATTCGGTCACCAGCCGCTGCTGCACTACCGAGATCTTCTGGCGCGCGTCATCGTCGGGCCGCGCGGTGGAGGTCACGAGCCGCAGCACGTCGCGGCGCTCCTCGAACAGATACTGCTCGATCGCCTCGCGCATGCGCGCGTGGCTGCCGAGCTTGAACTTCTCCCCGGCCTTGAAGGCCACCATGGCCTTGCGCACCACTTCCTGGCGAAACGACTGCTTGCCCGAGTCGGAGACCTTGATCTTCTCCTCGACCGAGCGCAGGAAGCGCTCATCCGCGGGGCGGTTCTCGCCGGTGATGGGGTCGGTGACCTGGCGGTGATCGAGCGAGGCCTCCACCTCGTCCAGGTACTTCTCCAGCAACTGCTGCGCTTCCGCCTCGAACGAGGCGAACATGGCGCGGTGCACGTCCTCTTTCACCCAGCGGTTATAGAACTCCTTGCGCGCCGTGACCAGATGATCGATCCAGGCCTTCTTCTGCTTCGCATCCATGCGCGCATCGTTCTCGATCGCGTCCTTGAGTGCGAGCAGCAGTTCCATACTGGTGAGACTGTGGGTATTGCCGCGCGTGATGGCATTGGAGATCGCGTTGATGACGAAGCGCGGCGAGACCCCGTTCATGCCCTCCTCGCCACTCTCCGCATGCAGCCGCTGGGCTTCACTCTCCGGCACCCCCTCGACCGCCTCCCCGGCGTAAATGCGCAGCTTCTTCGCCACGTCCAGCCCCTCGCGCTCGGGCTTGACCAGGCGGGTGAGAATGCCGAACACCGAGGCGAGGTTCAGCACGTGCGGATCCAGGTGCACGTTGCGGAACGCCGGCGCACCGGAGACCAGCTTCTGATAGATGCGCGACTCGTCGCGGTAGGAGAGCGCATAGGGGATCTTGATGATCACCATGCGATCGAGCAGCGCCTCGTTCTCCTTCTCCTGCAGGAACTTGTGGAACTCGGCGAGATTGGTGTGCGCGAGGATCGTCTCATCCAGGTGAATCAGCGGAAAACGCGACACCTTGACGTTCTTCTCCTGCGTCAGCGTCAAGAGCAGGTAGAGGAACTCGCGCTTGACCTTCAGGATCTCGATCATCTCGAGCACGCCGCGGCTGGCGGCGTACACCGCGCCGGACCACGACCAGGCGCGCGGGTCGCCCTCATCGCCGATCTGCGCCACCTTGGCGAGGTCGACGGAGCCGACCAGGTCGGCGATATCGGCGGTGGTCGGATCGTGCGGTGCATAGGTGCCGATGCCGACGCGGGAGGCTTCGGTGATAAACACCCGCTCGACCGGTACGCGCACGAAGTCGCCCTCGAACTCGCGCTCGACGAAGTCGCGTGCCCAGGGCGACAGTTCGCCGAAAATGCTGACGCCGTAGCGCTCGCGGAACTCAGGCCTGAGGCTCGTGGGGATCAAATTGAGGGGGTTCTCGCGCAGCGGCGAGCCGCGGATCGCATACAGCGCTCCCTCATCGGTGCGGCTGTACTCCTCCAGGCCACGCTTGAGCAGGATGGCCAGCGTCGACTTGCCTCCGGAGGGCGGCCCGAGCAAGAGCAGCAGCCGGCGGCCGACGTCCGAGCCGGCGGCGGCGGCCTTGAAGTAATCCACCACGCGCGCCAGGGGTTCGTCGATGCCGAACAGCTCGCGCTTGAACAGCTCGCGCGCGCGCTGCGTTTCCGTCGCCTCGGCAGAAGAAGCGCGCCCGTGCCAGCGCAGCATGTCCCAGATGTATTCGTGGCTGGTGCGCGCGAGTGCGACGGGGTTACCCGGAAGGATATTGGTCAAGAAATCGCCGAAGGTGCCTTCCCAGCGCTGCGCACGGTGCAGGCGGCTAAAGGAACTCAGCGAATCGATGAACGCGGCATTACTGCCGCCTTGGGAATTCTGGTCAGCGACCGGTCGCATCATCCTTCCCTCCCGTTGAGCTCTCAACTCGTGCCGGGCGCCGGCGGTGCCGACGGTGCCAGCGCTCTTAACTTAGGCCGATCTCCTGGTCCAAAAAGTGACGCTCTTCCCCTCTCGATCACTTCATTACGTTAAGACGGTCACAGCACCAGATTGTTCACTGCGGGCTGCCATCGCGCCAGCCCCAAACCGCCTACGCGGCCCCGTAGGCGAAATCTTTCTCCTTAAGTGACTGATTGACAAGTGCGTTGTCGCACCTGCGTGGTGCGCCAGGGCGTCCCGCTGCGCCAGTTGCGTGCACGCGGGGCGCGCGTTGGGGCCTGCGCGCCAGGGCGGATCGGCGCGGCGGTGGCGCTCGTCGCTGCGTAGACCGGGACACGCATGCCCCGTGCCAGATGCGCGCGGCGGGATCACAAAGCGAGCAGTGCTTCAAAGGTTGGCCAGCCGCGTCGCCCTGCCCCGACGAGGCCTGTCGTTATTGTGAACTGACGCACTGCGCGGTGCGCGAGGCTACATATCCTGCAACGGCGGGACTTTGCGCGCTGACAGAAGGCTGGGCGCGTGGGCTCCGCGCGTGCAAACCGAAAGAGTCGCTGCACTAAAGACCGCACTTTGTTGGAGACGTCCCGTGGCCAGTGCCCCATCGACTGCCTCGCGCAGTTCCGAGACTGCGAACCCTACCACCGGGAACGCCAGCGCCCAGCCGGCGGTTGACGTCACCGCGGTCACCACGCGTGATGACTTTCTGCTGGAACTCGGCCAGGCGCTCGAGAGCCAGGCGGCGATCCGCCCGGTGGACACCATCGAGGCCGCGCTCGAGGGGCTCAACAGCGGCAAGCGCGCGCAGCTCCTGGTCATCGATGCGGG
>DATMMM010000296.1:0-6544 GCA_035569735.1 Allostellaceae bacterium
GTCGCGCCCATGGCGCCGCCCTCGGTCGGCGTGGCGATGCCCAGAAAGATCGTCCCAAGCACCAGGAAGACGAGCGCAAGTGGCGGCATCATCACGATGACCACCTGCTGTGCCAGCAGACTGAGCCGGCCGGTCTCCAGACGCTTGTCGGCGAACGCGACCAGGTATGCCCCCAGCCCCGCGAGCGCGCAGGCCCAGATCACGTGCACGGAGTAGCTGAGGACGTAGGCGGCGGCGACCGCCGCCGCGACGACGGCTCCCAGCGAGGCGTAGCCGACCCTGCCGTCGCGGTCGCGCACCATGATGGCGTCCGCCGGCAGCGCCGGCGCCGCATCCGGCCGGACCATCGTCACGATCGCGACATAGACGGCATAGAGCGCGGCCAGCGTGAAGCCCGGAATGAACGCGCCCTGGTACATGTCGCCGACGGACTTGCCGAGCTGGTCCGCCATCACGATCAGCACCAGGCTCGGCGGGATGATCTGCGCGAGCGTGCCGGAGGCCGCGATGACGCCCGCCGCGACGCGCCGGTCGTAGCCGTAGCGCAACATGATCGGGAGCGAGATCAGGCCCATGGAGATGACGGAGGCCGCCACCACGCCCGTGGTCGCCGCCAGGAGCGCGCCCACGAAGATCACCGCATAGGCGAGGCCGCCGCGCAGCGGGCCGAAGAGCTGGCCGATGGTATCGAGCAAATCCTCGGCCATGCCGCTGCGCTCGAGGACCAGGCCCATGAAGGTGAAGAACGGGATCGCGAGCAGCGTGTCGTTGCTCATGATGCCGATCACGCGTTTGGGCAGCGCCTGCAGCAGCTCGAAATTGAGCAGGCCGAGCTGGATGCCGAGGAATCCGAAGCTCAGGCCAACGGCGCCCAGCGAGAAGGCGACGGGGTAGCCGATGAGCAATCCCACGACCAGCGCCGTGAACATCAGCGGCGCCAAGTTGGCGATCAGGAAATGGGTCATGTCTCGGGTCCCGCCGGTTACTTCGCGTGCGCCTCTTCACCGTGCGCGCGCATCTTGAGCGTGGGATCCGGCGCCAGGCCCATCAGAAAGCCGACGCGCTTGATGATCTCCGAGATGCCCTGCAAGGCCAGCAGGAAGAACCCGACAGGCACGATGAGCTTGAACGGCCATTGCAGGAGGCCGCCCGCATTGAGCGAGACTTCATTGCGCTCGAACGAGTCGACGAAGATCGGCCAGGACAGCGCCATGATGATGAGCGTCATCGGCAAGAGGAAGAACAGCCCGCCGATGATGTCAATCCAGATCCGCACGCGCTTGGGGAAGCGGCTGTTGACGATGTCGATCCGGATGTGCTCGTTGCGCATCAGCGTGTAGCCGGAGCAGAGGATGAACACCGCGGAAAACAGGTACCACTGGAGCTCGAGCCACGCGTTGGAGCTGTTGCTGAAGATATATCTGATGGTGGCATTGCCCGAGCTCACCAGGACCGCGGCCAGGATGAGCCAATAGATCGTCCGGCCGATGCGCTCGTTGATCGCATCGATCAGTCCGCTCAATCGCAACAACAAGCCCAAGGCATCTCTCCCGCAAGTAATTCTCTTGTTCTATTAGTCTCCTAAGCGACTTTAGCCTACTATCCCAGAATTCGCTTCCGGAGCAACAAGAGATCGCGAGCGGCCCAGCGCCGAAAGGGCACGCAACGGGCCGCTTCGGTCGCTGACCTTGCCTTATGTCGACCCGTCCGGCAGCATCTTCGCGGTGTCTTTAGGCCGAAGCGCGGCAACCGTTAGGCGCGAAGGGGAAGAAAATTGGACGCGCCGGCATCCGTTGAGATCGCCAAACATACCTTGATGGCCGGCGGGCTGCTTCTGGCCATCGGCACCGTCACCGGCCTGCTCGCGCAAAAGATCAGAGTTCCCGACGTTGCGGTCTTTCTGATCGTGGGCATGTTGATCGGGCCGCAGGCGCTGGGTCTGATCGACATCAAAGCGGATTCGGCACTCAATCAGATCGTGCTTCTGTTCGGCGCCAGCTACGTGCTGTTCGACGGCGGTGCGTCGCTGCGGTTGAGCGTCCTGAGGCAGGTTTGGATCACGATTGTCTTGCTGGCGACGGTCGGCGTGGCGATCACGGCAGCCATCACCGGAATGGCCGCCTATTTCGTGCTCGGCATCCCCTTAACGACGGCGCTGCTTCTGGGCTCCACGATCGCCTCGACGGACCCGGCGACGCTCGTGCCGATCTTCCGGCAGGTCAAGATCCGCGACCGCGTGGCGCAGACCGTGATGAGCGAGTCCGCGTTCAACGATGCCACCGGCGCGATCCTGACCTTCGCGGTGCTTGCCGTCGCCATGGGCACGGGCGAATTCTCGCTGACGGCGTCGCTCTTCGATCTCCTCAAGGAGGCGGCGTTCGGCATCGTCTCCGGCCTCGTGCTCGGCTACCTCGCGGCGTTGCTCATCGCGCACGAGCGTTGGGCTTTTCTCATGGAATACGCGCCGGTGGTGACGGTGGTCGCCGTGATCGGCGCCTATTTCGCGGCCGATGGCCTGCAAGCCAGCGGCTTCATGGCGGTGTTCGTCTTCGGCATCGTGATCGGCAACAAGGACGCGCTCGGATTCAACATGGACGCGCGCGAGCAGCAACAGCTCGACGATTACGTGACGACCACTGCCTTCATCATGCGCTTGTTCATCTTTCTCCTGCTGGGATCCCAGGTCGACTTCGGCCTGATGAATCAGTACCTGATCGGCGGCGCCATCGTCGTGGCGATTTTCATGCTGGTCGCCCGGCCCCTGACGGTGGTCTTGTGCGCATTGCCGGACCGGCGGGCGCGCTGGAGCCTCGGCGAAATCCTGTTCATGTGCTGGACGCGCGAAACCGGCGTCATCCCGGCGGCACTCGCGGGCTTGTTGCTCGGCATGCAGGCGCCCGGCGCCCGCGTCATCGCCTCCGTCACCTTCATCGCCGTTCTCATGACGATCCTGATCCAGGCGCCGACGACGAAATGGCTCGGAAACAGGCTGGGCCTTTTGCAGGAAGTTCCCTAGAGCAGTTCCCGAGCTGGTGGAAGCAGCCCCCTCACCCCAACCCTCTCCCCCAAGGGGAGAGGGAGAAGAGCAGCGCGCGCCTCTCCCCAACGGGGAGAGGGTTGGGGTGAGGGGGCGCTTCTAGGCTAATTGAGCCGCTGCGGCAGCTCCGCGATCGCCTGATCGACCAGGACCTGGCTCTCGCGGTCGCCGAGATGCTCCGCGATCACGCGGCGTGCGGCGCCGATGGCGATATCGACGGCGGTGTTGCGCACCTCGGCGATGGCCTGCGCCTCGGCGAGCGCGATCCTCTCGGTGGCGAGGCGCTGGCGGCGCTCGATGGCCGCCTCGAGGTCGCGCTGGGCGCGCTCGATGAGACGGGCGGCTTCCGCGCGGGCATGGGACACGATCGCTTCCGCATCCTGGAGCGCGTCGCGGTGCTTGCGCTGAAACTGGCCCAGCGTCTTCTGCGCGTCGTCCTTGAGCTTCTGCGCCTCGTGGAGCTCGGCTTTGATCTTGGCCGCGCGCTCGTCGAGCATGGCCGTGAGCACCTGCCAGACGCGCTTCGAAACCAGCGCGATCGCGATCACGAAGGCGACCGCGACCGCGAGCTCGGGATCGTGGAAAAGCTCGCGGATCATCAAGCGCGCTCGGTCATGACCTGATCGACCGCGGCCGCGGCGCTGCCCTCGTCGATATCGACGCCGACCAGCTTGCGGGTGGCGGTGCGCGCGACATCGATCGCGACCGCGCGCAGGCCCGCGAGCGCCTGGGCTTTCGCCTCGGCGATCCGCCGCTCGGCGGCCGAGGTCTCCGCGCTCAAGGCGGCGGCGGCCTTCTTCTGGCGCTCCGCCGCCACGGCCCCGAAGCGGTCCATGGCCTCCTTGAGCGTCGCCAGCGCCTGGGCGCGCGCGTCGGCGAGCGAGCGCTCATAGGCGGCCATAATGGCCTCGGCCTCGGCCTTCATCTTCGCCGCGCGCTCGAGATCGCCCTCGATCGAGGCCCGCCGCGCCACGATCACCGCGCTCACCCTGGGCAGCGCCACCCACGACATCAGCAGGTAGAGCAGGCCGAAGGTCACCGCCAGCCAGAAGAGCTGGGACGGGAAGGTCGATAAGTCGAGCTGCGGCATCGCGGGCGCGCGGTCCGGACCGGATCAGCGTCGGCTCAGAACGCGAACAGGATCATGAACGCGATCAGCAGGCCGAAGAGGCCGGTCGCTTCCGCGAGCGCGAAGCCGAGGAACGCCCAGGTGGTCACTTCGGCCGCGGGATTGCGGGCGAGCGAGGTGATCAGCGAGCCGAACACGTTGCCGATGCCGATGCCCGCGCCCACCAGCGCGATGCAGGCGAGGCCGGCGCCGATCATTTTGGCCGATGCGAGATCCATGGGGTCAGTCCTCTTCTAGGGTGTGGCGGCGTTCAGTGAAGGTGGATGGCGTCGCGCAGGTAGAGGCACGACAGGATGGTGAAGACATAGGCCTGCAGCACCGCGACCAGGAATTCGAGCAGTACGAGGGCGGCGTCCATGGCGATCGGCGCGAAGAAGAACAGGCCGAGCGGCGCCGCGAAGCCTGCGAAGATCACCAGCATGGTGTGGCCCGCCACCATGTTCGCGAAAAGCCGGATCGCCAGCGTGAAGGGGCGGATGCAGTAGGACAGCAGCTCGATCGGCACCAGCAGAAGCAGCAGCACCTTGGGCACGCCGTGCGGGATGAACAGGTTGAAGAAGCGGAAACCGTGGCGAATGACGCCGATCAGCGTCACGCCGATGAACACGATCGCCGCCAGCGCGAAGGTCACCACGATGTGGCTGGTGAAGGTGAAGCTGTAGGGGATCATGCCCAGCAGATTGCCGAACAGGATGAACATGAAGAGCGTGAACAGGAACGGAAAGTACTTCCGGCCTTCCTCGCCGACGTTGTCGTCGACCATCTTGGCGACGAAATCGTAGAGCATCTCGGCGAGCGACTGCAGCCGGCCCGGCACCAGCGAGGCGTGTCGCGTCGCCGCCACCATCAGCGCCGTGCTCAGCACGGCGGCTATGGTCATCAGCAACGCCGAGTTCGTATAGGAAAGGTCGAGCCGCCCGATATGAATCTCGGCGATGCGCTCGATGCTGAATTGGTGGAGAGGGCTTGCTTCCAGTGCCGCCACGTCAGTCCTCGTCGTCGTCCCAGTCGACCTTGTTGCGCTCGCCTTTGCCGGGCCCGTCGCCCTTGTAGCCCACCGTCATTCCGAGGCCCTTGACGACGCGGTAGACGTTGGTCATGCCCGCGCCGATGCCGAGGAAGAGAAACACCAGCAGTCCCCAGGGCCGCGTTCCGAACCAGCGATCGATCGCCCAACCGATGGCGACGCCGACGCAGACCGCGACCACGAGCTCGATACCGATACGGAAACCCAGTCCCATCGCCGCTCGCGACGACGGATCGGCTCTCCCACCGCTGGCGCGCCGCCCGCCCTCCCGCGCGCGTCGCGCTCTCTCGATACGCTCTCCCAGCGCAGCAAGGGGATCGGGCCGCTCGGGCTCGGTCATCGCGACCGCCTTTTGCCGGTACAGATCGCCCCCTGTTCCAGGCGCCGGGAGCGCCGAAACGGCGCGCACCTTAGGTGCCGCCCAACCCCTATGTCAAGGTTCGAAAGGACGCGGTTCGGGCGGGGATTCCGGCGCTTATCGGCGCCGGCGCTCAGGCGGTCTGGCGCAGCTGCTCGGCGGCCTGCAGGTCGACCGAGACGAGCTGGGATATGCCGCGCTCGGCCATGGTGACGCCGAACAGGCGGTCCATGCGCGCCATGGTGATGCGGTGGTGGGTGATGATCAGGAAGCGCGTGAGTGCGCTCTGGGCGATCTCCTCGACCAGCCGGCAGAAGCGATCGACATTGGCGTCGTCGAGCGGCGCATCCACCTCGTCGAGCACGCAGATCGGCGCGGGGTTGGTGAGGAACACCGCGAAAAGCAGCGCCAGGGCCGTGAGCGCCTGCTCGCCGCCGGAGAGCAGCGACAGGCTCTGCAGGCGCTTGCCGGGCGGGCTCGCCATGATCTCCAGGCCGGATTCGAGCGGATCCTTGTCGCCGCCCTCCTCGGGCTCGCGCAGATCGAGGTGCGCGCGCCCGCCGCCGAAGAGACGCACGAACAGCTCCTGGAAATGCTCGTTCACCTTCGCGAAAGCCGCGATCAGCCGCTCGCGCCCCTCGCGGTTGAGCGCGCCGATGCCCTGGCGCAGCTTCGCGATCGCCTGGAGCAGGTCCTCGCGCTCGGTCTTGAGGCTGTTGACGCGCTGCTCGAGCTCGGCCGCCTCGGCCTCCGCGACCAGGTTCACCGGCCCCATGTTGTCGCGCTCGCGCACCAGGCGATCGAGCCGGGTCTCCGCGTGGGCGAGCTCCGGGAGCGCTTCGTCGGGCTCGATCTCCGCCACCTCCGGCACGCGGTCGGGCGAGGTGCCCAAGCGCTCGGCTACCCGCGCCGCCACCTCGTCGCAGCCATGCGAGGCCTGCTCGCGCACGCCCTCGGCGCGGACCCGCTCCTCGCGCGCCCCCGCGAGCTCGG
>DATMMM010000297.1:0-3423 GCA_035569735.1 Allostellaceae bacterium
CCTCGCCCCGGTCGTGCTCGCGGCGGAGGACGCGCAAGCCTTCGAGCAGCGGGTGATTGCGGTGGACGGCGCCGCTCCGTTCACCGTCGATCTGAACGCGCAACGCATCAGCGGACCCGGCGGGGTCGATGTGGCCTTCGAGCTCCCGGCTGCCGACCGCATGCGCCTCCTCGAGGGCCTCGACGACATCGGCCTCACGCTCAAGCACGCAGACGAGATCGCGAGCTGGGAGAAGCAAACGGCGATCGACCAGCCCTGGCTGCAAGCCGCAGTGGACAGGCGACTGTGACTTGCAACAAGCTCTCCCGTCATGGCCGGATTTGGTCCGGCCATCCACGCCTTGGTGCGGCGTTTCCAAAGTTTGAACCATATCCGGCGTCATTCCGGGGCGTCCGCAAGTCGGCATACGCCGACTTGCGGACGAGCCCGGAATCCATAACCCCAGGCGGGTTACATGGTCTCACGTCCATCGCACCCGCGTGGCCTGCGGTTTATGGATTCCGGGCTCCGCTCGCTTCGCTCGCGGCCCCGGAATGACGGAGCCTGTTGATTGGTTCAATCAGCTCACTTCAATGGAATCCATGGTCCAGTTCCTGCAGAGCTCTCGTACTATGTGATCTGCCCGCGATTTGTCCGTCCTCTGTCTTCTGTCCCCCCTGATCTCTGATCTCTGATCTCTGATCCCTGATCCCTGATACCTGATCCCTGATCCCTGACCCTCACGCCGGCTCTCGCGCGAGACTGTCCGCAATCATGGCGGCATGTTCAAGTCCCGGCCCCGGTCCCAATGCGGCAAGGGCGGGTCGCCCCCGTGCGAGCAAAGCGCGCCCCGCCGCGCGGGTGCTCTCCAGCGTCACCGCCTCCACCTTGGCGACGATCTCGTCGAGGGGGATCGGGCGGCCCCAGGCGATAATCTGGCGGGCAAGCTGCTCGGTGCGCGCGCTCGAACTCTCGAGGGCCATGAGGAGGCCCGCCTTCATCTGCGCCTTGGCGCGGGCGACCTCGGCGTCGCTGATCGTCTCGGCCGCGGCATGGATCTCGCCCACCACAACCCGCATCAGCTCGGCCACATCGTCCGCATCGGTACCTGCATAAAGTCCGAACATGCCGCTGTCGGCGTAAGGCGAGTGGAACGCGTAGATCGCGTAGCAGAGCCCGCGCTGCTCGCGCACCTCCTGGAACAGGCGCGAGGACATGCCGCCGCCCAGGATGCTGGTGAAGACCTGGAGGCTGTAGAGATCGGGGTCGCGCTGCGGCAGGCCCTGGAGCGCGAGGGCGACGTGCACCTGCTCCAGCTCGCGACGCTCGATGCGCGATCCGCCGATGAAACGCGCTGGCTCGGGAAGGGGCGCAGCCGGGCCAACGAAGCTTGCAAACCGGCGCTCGACCTCGGACACCACGGCCGCGTGCTCGACCGCGCCGGCCGCGACGATCACCATGTCGGGGCCGCGATAGTTGCGCGACAGATACGCAGAAAGCCGTGCCCGGTCGAACGAACGCACCGTCGCGCGGGTGCCGAGAATCGAGCGCCCGATCGGCTGACCGGCAAAGGCGACCTCCTGCAGCCGGTCCCAGACGAGATCGTCCGGGGTATCCTCGGCCGCACCGATCTCCTGCACGATCACGTTCTGCTCGCGCCTCAGCTCATCCGGATCGAACGCCGGATCAGTGAGAATGTCGGAGAGAACATCGAGCGCGAGCGGCACGTCCGCGCGCAGAACGCGCGCATAATAGGCGGTGGTCTCGGCCGAGGTGGCTGCGTTGAGATCGCCGCCAACTGCTTCGATCTCCTCCGCGATCTGGCGAGCGGTGCGGCGCGTCGTACCCTTGAAGGCCATGTGCTCGAGCAGGTGCGAGATGCCGTGCTCGTCGGAGCGCTCATCGCGGCTGCCCGCGCCGACCCAGACTCCGAGCGAGGCGGATTCCAGGTGCGGCATGGCGTCGGTGACCACAACAAGGCCCGATGGCAGACGCGTGACTTCAACGCTCATGCGGCGGCTCCGGTCTCGACAGCGCGGCTGCGGGCAAGGATGAGCTTCTCGAGCGCCGCCGCATTCGCGGGTACGGTGGTGACCCGCTCCGGCCAATCATGCAGGTCGGCGAGCCAATCGGGAAGGGGCGGCCGCATCCCGCAGGCCGCCTCGACAGCATCGGGGAATTTGGCGGGATGCGCGGTCGCGAGCACGACCATCGGGATCGCGCGGTCGCGCATCTCCTTCTCGCTCACCGCAATTGCGACGGCGGTATGCGGATCGACGCATTGTCCGGTCTCCCGCAGCATGGCGCGCATGGTGGCGGCGGTCTCCTCCTCGTCGGCGCGATCTGCGGAGAACGCCGCGCGGATGCCGGAGAGGGCACGCACCGAGAGCGTGAATTTCCCCGACTGCGCGAGCGTGCCCATGAGGGCACGCACCGCATTGGCGTCGCGGGAATAGACCTCGAACAATAGCCGCTCGAAATTCGATGCGACCTGAATGTCCATCGACGGCGAGGAGGTCGCCACGACAGAGTGCACGTCGTAGCTGCCGGTGGTCATGGTGCGCGGCAGGATGTCGTTGACATTGGTGGCAATCAGCAGGCGATCGATGGGCAGGCCCATGCGCAGCGCCGCGTAGCCGGCATAGACGTTGCCGAAATTGCCGGTGGGCACCGTGAAGGCAACCTTGCGCAAGGGTGAGCCGAGCGCGACGGCGGCGGTGAAATAGTACACGACCTGCGCGATGATGCGCGCCCAGTTGATGGAGTTGACGCCGGCCAGACGCGCGCGGTCGCAGAAGGCTTGGTGCCGGAACATGCTCTTCACGATCGCCTGGCAGTCATCGAAGGTGCCCTCGACCGCGAGCGCGTGCACGTTGTCGTCCGCGACCGTCGTCATCATGCGCCGCTGCACATCGGAGATGCGCCCCTGCGGGAACAGCACGAAGATGTCGGCGCGCTCGCGACCGCGGAAGGCTTCTATCGCGGCAGCTCCCGTATCGCCCGAGGTCGCGACCACGACGGTGGTGCGCTCGCCGCGCGCCGTGAGCACGTGATCCATCAGGCGGCCGATGAGCTGGAGCGCCACGTCCTTGAAGGCGAGCGTCGGTCCATGGAAGAGCTCGAGCAGGAATTCGCTTGCTCCGTATTGGCGCAAGGGCGCAACCGCAGGGTGCCTGAAATTGCCGTAGGCCTCGCGCGCGAGGCGGGCGAGATCGTGCTCCGCGATCCCCTCGCCGATGAACGGGCGCATCACCTCGACCGCGACTTCGGCATAGGGCTGCCCGGCAAAGCCGGCGATGGTGTCAGCGGCGAGACGCGGCCACTGCTCGGGTACGTAGAGGCCCCCATCGCGCGCGAGGCCCGCGAGCACCGCGTCCACAAAGCCGAGCGATGGGGCCTCGCCCCTGGTGGAGACATAGCGCACGGGGCTTTGCGGCTCCGATC
>DATMMM010000298.1:0-8989 GCA_035569735.1 Allostellaceae bacterium
GTTCGTCGAGGCCTTCACCTTCACGCGCTTCGAGCCCTCGGGCATCGTCGAGGGGAACGACGCCATCAAGATGGCGACCTCGATCCTTGACTACATCTTCCGCGAGCTCGCGGTCTCCTATCTAAGCCGCAACGACCTCGCCCACGTGCAGCCGGCCGACTTGATGCCGGACACGCTCGGCAAGGGCGTGTCGGAGTCGAACCTGCCCGAAGGCGCGCCGCGACCCGACGTGGCGGCCGTCGTGCGGAGTTTCGCCTCCACCGGCTACGTCCGCAGCAAGCTCACGGTGTTCCAGGGCGGCGCCGCGAAATCGGCGCAGGCGCCCACCACCGGGCTTGCCGGCAACACCGCGATCAACGTCGGCGTGGCGACCGCCACCGCCGCGGCACCGAGCATCGCGGAGGAGACGTCGGTCGGCGTCGCCGCCGCGGTCGACGCGCGGCTCCAGCAGATCCGCACCGCGCGGCTCAAGGGTTATGAAGGAGACAGCTGCACCGAGTGCGGCAATTTCACGCTGGTTCGCAACGGAACCTGCCTCAAATGCGACACCTGCGGCCAGACTAGCGGCTGCAGCTGACTCGTCGCAGGGCAGCCCCGGCCCAAGCCTCCCGGCCGGCGCTGCAGTAATGAGGCAGAAATTTGGGGGTGCGGTTCGCAAGAGCCGCACCCCATTTTTTGTCCCGCGAGATGGCAGATATCGCTCAGATGAACGCGGGTGCGTCCTTCGACTCGCGCCCCAATGGGGCGCGGCTCAGAATGAGGGGCACTGGTGTTGAGGCAAACAAAAAAATCGGCGCATTGGGTTCGGGTTGACAAAAAAGCCCCTCATCCTGAGCCGCCGCGCTTGGGCGGCGAGTCGAAGGACGCACAGAATCGGCCGACGGGGATGCCCGCCGAGAGTCCCGCCTATCACCTCATGTCCATCCACTCTACGCCGGCGCTTCTCCCCCTTGGCCGGCGTTCAACGGCGGCGTCGCATGCGCTTGCGAGGCCGCCGCTTTTTTTCGTGCGCTCGCGGCCGGCGTCCTTAACAATCCTTTCATGAAGCGGATGTTACCCGAGCGCGCATGAAAAAGAGCGCGCTCGCTCTCCTCACGGCTGTCGTGGCGCTGGGCGCCGGTCTTTATCTCATGGTCTGGCGGCCGCTCTTCGCGCTCCCCGAGGCGCTGCCGCACGCGGAGCAGGCGCTGGCGACGCCGGACCTGCTGCTGCTCGCGGGCATCAATGCGAAGCAGGCGGTGTTCCTGGAGCGCTGGTTCATGGATACGCCGGCCTCCTCGCCGCCGAGCGCGCCGCCCGCGGTCGCCGACCGCGAGCTGCTCGACCATCTCCGCGGCGCTGACGTCGATCCGCGGCGCGACCTCGACTACGTCCTCTATGCGCTCTATCCGAGCAAAGAGCCGGGAGTCCACCAGGCAGCCGCGCTCATCGGCCGGTTCGATCCCACCGCCGTCGGCAACTACCTCACGGGCGAGCTTCACGGCAAAGCGATCGCGGGCGCCGGACATCCCTCCTACGAGGTGGCACTCACCGATGCGAATTCCTGCAAGCCGGCGGCGAGCTGGATCGTCAGCGCCGAGCCCGGCTGGATCCTGATCGCCGATCCCGCCTCGCATGCGGCACTCGCGTCGAGATTCGCGGATAAGTCGCTGGGCGACACCGGCGACACAAAGTGGTGGCACGATCTGGCACTCGCGGACGTCGCGGGTGTGGCGATCCGCAGGCCGGAGAAGCTTGAGAGCGGCGCCGCCGTGCCGTTCGACGCGATGAACGCGCGGGAGCTCGACGCCTTCGAGCGCGCCTATCTCGGCCTCGGCATCGGTCTCGCCCCGCCGCAAGGGCAGCTGCGGCTGGTACTCGACGCCAAGGACGCGAGCCGTGCCGCGGATCAGGTCAAGGCCTGGCGACAGGTGGTCGAGGAGAGCCGCGGCCGCTGGGCGGGCGCGATGCCCGCGGTGGCGCGGCTCTACGACGGCCTCAGCATCCGCACCGTGGGCGCGCGCAGCACGCTCGAGGTGACCGTCGACCGCTCCACCGTCGCGCGGCTGCAAGACCTCGGCAACGAGCTGGTGGCGCAGATCTTCGGCGGGCTCGGCGTGTCTGCCGGCACGCAGCCAGCCAGCTCCGAGGCGGAGCAGATCGACAAGGACGCGCCGAAATTCGAGCCGGCCGCGGCGATCGCGGCGCTCGGCACCTACGATCCCAAGGTGCAGTTTGCCGAGAAGGTCGACGTGACTGCGGGTCCCTTCGGCCTGCGCCTCCAGTCGATCCGCTTGGGCTCCAAGCCCGAGGACGGGCTCGAGCTCGTGGTCGCGGGCGCCGCCAATGCGATCCCGAACCTCGCCGCCGATCCCGCGCGCGCCACGCTGATCGTCGACAGCGTCATGTCGTCGGCCGGCCAGGAGCTGCTGAAGCGCGAGGACTGCGGCCGCGAGCGCAACGGCAAGCCCGCGGAGTTCACGAGCCCGCTGCTGCCGCGCCTCTCAGCGACCAAGACCGTGCGCCTCGTCCCCGGTGCCGATGCGCGCGCGCTCCAGCGCATCGCCGGCCATATCGCGCTGCGGCTGCCGACCCGGACCGAGGCGGTGACCGTCGCCGCGCCGAAAGCCGGCACCGTGGTCGAAAAATACGGCGCGCGTGTCAGCATCAACCAGGTCGCGGGCGGCACCCTCTCCTACCAGATCACCGGCGACCGCAACCGCGTGCTGCTGATCCGCGCGCTCAACGCCAAGGGCCAGCCGCTGGCGCATCACATGAAGATGTCGGGCGACCTGCTGTTCGGCAGCGGGTCCGCGGGCCGCACCGACTACAGCGGCTCGATCGCGGCGCTCGAGATCGTGTTCGCGGCGGAGGAGCAGAGCGCCGAGTTTCCCTTCACGCTGACGAACTTCTCGCTCGTGGGAGAGCCGCGCCCGCTCGCGCGCGACGACACGCCGGAGTTCCAGCCCTATAGCCACCAGGCGCTGCGCCAGCAGTATGCAACCGGCGGCACCTGGAAGCCGCTGCCGCCGCCGGATCAGCCGCAGCCGCATCTCGCCGCGACGCAGGCCGAAGCCTTCGAGATCTCCCTCGAGAAGGCGCAGCCGTTCTTCCAGCTGAGCCTCGGCATAAGCGTGCGCGGCCCGGACGCGCCGGGCTTCCGCCGCCGCTTCAACCTCGGCGAGCTGAAATTGATCCGCGTCGCACTCAAGGACGGATCGGTCCTGACGCCGCCCGCGCCCGCCGCAACCGCCGGATCGGCGCCGACCGACCGCTGGACCCACCCACTCAATTTTATGTCCTCGCCGAAGCAAGGTGTGCTCGCGGTCTCGGAGAATTTCTCGATCGACACCAAGGCGACGCCGCAGGATCTGCAATCGCTCGAGGGCACGCTCTCCCTGCGTTTCCCCGCGGCGATCGAGACGCTGCGCCTCGACGACCTCAGCGTCGGCCAGAGCGTGCGTGCCGGCGACATGACCATCACCGTCGCCGCGCGCAGCCCGCAGAGCCTGACGCTCGAGACGAGCGCGGGCCCCGAGCGCCTCGTCTATGTCCGGCTGCTCGATGCCCAGGGACAGGCGGTGATGTTCAGCGGACCCGCGACGATGGCGCTGCCGGGGGGCGGTGCCAAGTTCGAGCTCTCGCCCTTCAATGCGCCCGCGCGCGCCGAGATCGTGATCGCCCGCGAGCTCGAGACCGAGACCCTCCCCTTCACCCTCGCGCTGCCGTAGCGCGCGATCAGCTGGATGGGATCGTTGCGTCCTTCGACTCGCCGCCCAAGCGCGGCGGCTCAGGATGAGGCGCAGTTTTTGATGGCATTGAGAAATTCACCTCATCCTGAGCCGCGCGGCTTGGCGCGCGAGTCGACGGACGCACCGAGTCCATCGAGCCGTAAACCACGCTACAGCACCGCGCGCGCCCTCTCAGGTTCGATGTCGAGCATGGGTCGCGCCTCTAGGCCGCCGCCTCGGCCAGCCGCCGGCGGCTCACATTGTCTTTCATTTGCCGCAGGCCCGTGGTCATCGCGCTGAGGACGGCGGGATCGATGCCCTCGGTCAGGATCTTGTGCAGCTTCGCCCGGTAGACCCCGATCTGGCGGAGCACGGGACCGGCTGCCCGGGTCAACCGCAGGCGCCAGATCCGCCGATCCTCGGGATCGGTGCAGCGCTTGACGAAGCCCAGCGCCTCCAGCCGGTCGATCAGCCGGGCAACCGTGATCGGTGCCACCTCGGCGAGCTCCGCGAGCTCGTTCTGCGACAGGTCCGGCTGCCGCTCGAGCCGCGCCAGGATGATCAGCTGCGCCCGCGTCATGCCCATCCGGCGCGCCAGTTGGTCGCCATAGGTGCGCAGATGCCGGGAGGTGTCGCTGAGCAGGAGCAGCAAATCGTTCTCGAGGTCGACGCGCATCGTTCCTCGCTTAATCCAGGAAATCGGTTGGTGAGCAGCGATAATATAAGCTCGCTTATCAACTCGGCGAGGCATGCCAGCTCTGACTCAACAGCCTGATGCCGCGGCCTGTTCCGCGTATCCGATCCAACAGTACGGTTGAAGAACTAGGCGGCCGCCGCGCGGTTCAGTTACCGGCGCCGCCGAGAATGCCGGGGAGAGCCGCCGCGGGGAGCCGGTAGAAGCCGTCGGGCGGCTGGAACAGGCCGGGGTCCTGCGGCGCCACGTGGACGTTGGAAAGCGTCCAGCTCACAGGCGTGCGCTTGCCGCTCGCCTCGATCACGCTTCCCTCGCCGCGCATGGGAATTCCGCTCGCCGCCAGCCATACGAAACCCTCGATGCGCGTGCCGTCGGCGGCGCGGTGATCGACCCGGTATTTCGTGGTGACGACGCCGCCCTGCCGCTCGGTGCCGAGGGGCGCCCCCACCAGGTCGGGCTGGCTGAGCTCGCGCACCGCGACGTCGATCGGGAAATCGATATAGGTGCGCACCGACGGCACGACGAAATAGCCGCGGCCCGCGGTGAGGTTGAAGATGGCGACCTGCTGCATGCCCGCCATGGTCTGCTCGTGCCGCTGAAATCCCGGCATGGCGTAGAGCACGCCGTCGTAGCGCTGCCCGTTGACGCTGAGCGCGCGATCGGCGCTGTAGGCAACACCGCTGTCGCCCACTACGCGCGCGAACGCTGCGCTGGAGACCAGCACCAGCACCGAGACGGCAAGCGCCGCGGACAGGAAGAAACGGGAGCGCGCAAGCATGCGACCGCTCCCTACCGCAGGATTGCGGCAGATTCGCGGCGCACCCGAGTTGGGCTCGGTGGATTGGTGATGGCACAAAGAAACCCCTCCTCCTGAGCCGCCGCGCTTGGGCGGCGAGTCGAAGGACGCACGGGTGCCCATGCAAGCGGCCTCACGCCGAGCGTTGAGTCCGTCTGAACCGATTGCGTTCACGATGGAGCAGGGAAGATCCATGAACGAGAGTCGAAGCCACATTTGGAGCGAAGCGAGCGAGCAGAGGGGCAATATTGTAAGAACGAACCCGGAGTTCGTGCCACGCCAGGGGCTTAGCTGGGTTCGTTTTTCCTCAAAACCGGCAAATTCCGCCGGGAAAGGCCGGAAATCTCCCGAGAAAGGCCGGAAAATCCCCCGCGGACTCCGGCCTCGACCGTGACGGCCGCGCGCCGCTATGCTCGACGACACCGCGAGCATAAGAGGAAGAGGCAAGACCATGACGGGTCGGATCGAGGCGCGTCTCACGGAGCTCGGCATCGAGCTGCCGAAAGCCGGCGAAGTCGCCGGCAATTACGTGCCCTTCGTCCGCAGCGGCGACCTCCTTTTCATCGCGGGCCAGTTGCCGGTGTGGATGGGCGAGCGCCGCTTCGTGGGCAAGCTCGGCCGCGAGCTCTCGATCGAGCAGGGCCAGCAGGCGGCGCGGCTTTGCGGCCTCAACATCCTCGCGCACCTCAAGCATGCGGTCGGCGGCGATCTCGACCGCGTGCTGCGCTGCGTGCGCTTGGGCGGCTTCGTCAATTCGACGGAGGATTTCTCCGAGCAGCCGCAGGTGGTGAACGGCTGCTCCAACCTGATGGTCGAGATCCTCGGCGACCAGGGCCGCCACGCGCGCACCGCGGTCGGCGTCAATGTCCTGCCGTTCAACCTCGCGGTCGAGGTCGACGGCATCTTCGAGGTGCGCTGAGCGCCATGCCCGACGGCGGCGGTCCCGCGCGCATCCGCATCGTCGACGGCCTCGCCGAGGTGCCGGCGGCGGCCTGGGACGCCTGTGCCGGCAGCGACAATCCGTTCCTCTGCCACGCCTTCCTCGAGGCGCTGGAGGCGAGCGGCTCGGCCACGGCCAAGACCGGCTGGCTGCCGCAGCACGTGCTGATCGAGGACGCCGAGGGCCGGCTGCTCGCGGCGGCACCGCTCTATCTCAAGAGCCACAGCCAAGGCGAATACGTCTTCGATCACGGCTGGGCGCAGGCCTATGAGCGCGCGGGCGGCAGCTATTATCCGAAGCTGCAGGCGGCCGTGCCGTTCACGCCGGTGACGGGGCCGCGGCTGCTGGTGCGTCCCGGTGCTCCGCCCGATACCGCGGAGACGCTGATCGCGGCACTCGTCGAGGTCGCGCGCGCCCACAAGGTCTCCTCGCTCCACGTGACCTTCCCCACCCGCAAGGAGTGCGAGCGGCTGGGCGCCGCGGGATTCCTGCAGCGCTCGGGCCAGCAATATCATTGGGAGAACCGCGGCTACGCCGGCTTCGAGGATTTCCTCGGGGCACTCAACGCGCGCAAGCGCAAGCAGATCCGCCGCGAGCGCCGCGACGCCTTGGCGAGCGGCCTCGAGATCGAGACGCTCACCGGCGGCGATCTCGAGCCGCGGCACTGGGATGCGTTCTACCGGTTTTACCGCGCCACCACCGACCACCGCTGGGGCGGCGCCTATCTGACGCGGAGCTTCTTCGACCTGCTGCACCAGCGGCTCGCCGACCGCGTTGTGCTGGTGATGGCGCGCGAGGGCGCGCGCTACGTCGCGGGCGCGCTCAATCTGCTGGGATCCGACACGCTCTACGGCCGGAACTGGGGTACCATCGGCGATTACCCGTTCCTGCATTTTGAGGTCTGCTACTACCGCGCGCTCGACTTCGCGATCGAGCGCGGCCTCGCGCGCGTCGAGGCGGGCGCGCAGGGAGAGCACAAGATCCAGCGCGGTTACATGCCCACACCCACCTACAGCGCGCATTGGGTGCGCGACCGCGGCTTCGCCCGCGCGATCGAGAACTTCCTCGCGCGCGAGCGCGAGGCGGTCGCCGCCGAGATCGAGGAGCTGACGCAAGGGTTGTCGCCGTTCCGCTGCGAAAGCGAGTAACCGATGCTCGACCGCAAAGCGCTTTTCAGTTTCGCCATCGTGGCCGTGGTCGCGGTGATCGCGGCCGGCATCGCGGTGCTGTGGGCCTCGAGCGGCGACAGCGAGGTGACCGTCGAAGGCGAGGCCGCGCTCGCCCTCGGCGTCATCGCCACCGTGCTGCTCGGCGGCGGCCTGATGACCCTGATCTTCCTCAGCGACCGCACCGGCCAGGACAGATAGCACCCATGACCCTCGCACTCGAAAAGCTCGGCGATGCGCTCGGCATTGCCGCGAGTGGAATCGATCTCAGCCGCCCGCTCGACGGCGCGACCGCTGAGGCGCTCCGCCGCGCGCTGCTCGACAATCTCGTGCTCTGCATCCGCGGGCAGTCGCTGACGCCCGGCGCTTATCTCGCGGCCATGCGCGGCTTCGGCCGGCCGCTGCCGCAGGTGCGCATCGCCTCGCGGCATGCCGAGATACCGGAGATCATGATCCTCTCCAGCGAGGACCGTGACGTCATGGGCGACGGCAAGCGCCTGGTGGTGGGCGCGCACTGGCACAGCGACGACAGCTACAGGGCGGTGCCGTGCTCGCTCACCATGCTCTATGGCCTCGAGGTGCCGGAGACCGGCGGCGACACGCAGTTCACCAACATGGTCCGCGCCTACGACGATCTCGCGCCCGAGATGAAAGCGCGCATCGCCAAGCTTAACGTGATGCACAAATACGATTCGCCGCGCAAGGGCACCGCGGTGGCGACGCTCCGCGCCGACGAGGCCGAGCAGCTGCCGGACGTCGTGCACCCGCTGGTGCGCCGGCATCCTGAGACCGATCGCCGCGCGCTCTACATGAACCCGAACCGAATGTCGCACGTCCTCGGGCTCGACCGCAGCGAAAGCGACCGCCTGCTCGACGAGCTGATCCGGCACGCGATCGAGCCGCGCTATCAGTACCGGCACCGATGGCGGCGCGGCGACATCGTGATCTGGGACAACCGCTGCACCATGCACAAGGCGAACGCGGATTACCCCGCGGGCGCCCGGCGGCTCATGCACCGGATCATCGTCGAAGGCACCGTGCCGGTGGCGTGACGGGAGGAGAGCGATGGCGGCCGTGAGGTACCTGGTAGCGGACGTGAACCAGGCGATCGCGTTCTATAAGGACGCGCTCGGCTTCGAGCTCAAGCAGCAGTTCGGGCCCGCGATGGCGATCCTGGCGCGCGGCAACCTCACGCTCTGGCTCGCGGGCCCCGCGGCCTCCGCCTCCAAGCCCATGCCGGACGGGCGCAAGCCCGAGCCCGGCGGCTGGAACCGCTTCGTGCTGGAGGTCGAGGACCTCGCGGCGCTGGTGGCGCGACTGCGCGAGCGCGGCGTCCCCTTCCGCAACCAGATCCTGGACGGCCCCGGCGGAAAGCAGATCCTCTGCGAGGACCCCTCAGGCAACGCGATCGAGCTCTTCGAGCCGCGCTGATCGTCTCGCTCCGCTGCCCCGATTCCCTCTCCGCCCTTTAGGGCGGAGAGGTTAGGTGAGGTGGGTGGCGGTCGCCGACGCGATCGCGCGGCGGAGACACACCTCACCCTCCCCGCCGCTCGTTCGAGCGACGGGTCCCCTCCCTCTCCCCGCTCTCGCGCGGAGAGGGACGCGGTAAGTGCCCTACCTGGGCCGCCAGCGCGCCAGCACCTCACCCGCTTCGGCGAAGCGCAGCGCCGCGCGCGGCGGGGG
>DATMMM010000299.1:0-5147 GCA_035569735.1 Allostellaceae bacterium
TCGCGATCCTGCAGGATTCAGGCTACCTCAACAGCGTCCTCTATAGCGTGGGCGCGATCTCCGATCCGCAGGCCTGGCTCTCCTACGAGACGCCCAGCACCTTGTTCCTGGGCATCGCCGCCGCCGAGATCTGGCGCGCCACCGCGATCGTGCTGGTGATCCTGGTCGCGGGCGTGCAGCTGATCCCGCGGGAATACGGCGAGGCCGCGGAGGTGTTCGGCGCCACCCCTTGGCAGCGCTTTTGCCGTATCACCTTGCCGCTCCTCAAGCCCAGCCTGCAGACCGCGCTTATCCTGCGCACCGTGCTCGCCTTCGAGGTCTTCGCGGTGGTTTATGCGCTCGGCGGCCGGAATTTCCCGGTGTTGGTCGGCGAGGCCTTCGTCTGGCAGCACGAGAACCAGGATTACGGCGTCGCCGCCGCCTACGCGGTGCTCGTGATGGCAGTGTCGCTCGCGGCGACCGTGGTCTATCTGCGGGCACTGCGCGTGCCCCGGGAGCAGCAGTCGTGATCGCCGCGCGCCGCCTGGTGTTCGCGACGGGCGTCGTGGCGCTCTGCGCCTGGGTGCTGCTGCCGATCTATCTGATCGCGCTGGGCGCGCTCGGCGGCCGCGCCGCGGTCTACCAGTGGCCGAAATCCTTCTTGCCGGTGGATGCGTCGCTCTCGACATTGGGCGCCTTCCTGGCGGTGGAGGGCATCTGGCACGCGCTCATCAACAGTGTGATTGCGGCGACGCTCTGCATGGTGTTCTCGATCGCGCTCGGCGCGCCCGCGGGCTATGCGCTCGCGCGCTTCCAGTTCCGCGGGCAGAGCGCCTACCGGCTGCTGATCATGCTGACGCGCGCCTTCCCGCTGGCGATGCTGGCGCTCCCTTTGACGGTGTCGTTCATCCGGCTCGGTCTCTACGACCGGCCGCTCGGCGTGGCGCTGGTGCACACGGCGCTGGCGCTGCCCTTCGCCGTGCTGATCTCGTCGAGCCTCTTCATGGGGATTCCGCGCGAGCTCGAGGAAGCCGCCTGGGTGTTCGGCTGCTCCAGGCTCGAGGCCTTCCGCAAGATCGTGCTGCCGCTGGCGCTCCCGGGCATCGCGGCGGCGGCGATCTTCGCCTTCGTCATCTCCTGGAACGAGGTGTTCGCGGCCTCGGTGCTCACCGTGCGCGAGCGCACGCTCACCGCCTATCTGCTGACGGTGCTGTCGGAATCGCCGGTGCACTTTCGCCTCGCCGGCGGCTTGCTGCTGATCGTGCCGTCCGTCGCCTTCATCTTCGCCGTGCGTCGCTATCTCTTCGCGATGTGGGGCATCGCCAACCGCTAACCTCGGGAGGTCCTCATGGCCGATATCCGCATCGATCGTATCGCCAAATCCTTCGGCCCCGTGCGCGCCCTCGACGAGGTCGGGCTCGACGTCGCCGACGGCGAGTTCGTGGCGCTGCTGGGCCCGTCCGGCTGCGGCAAGACCACGCTCTTGCGCATCATCGCGGGGCTCGAGACGCAAAGCGCGGGCCGCATCGTGATCGGCGGCCGCGACGTCTCGGACCTGCCGGCGCGGCAGCGCGGGCTTGCCATGGTGTTCCAGAACTACGCGGTCTTCCCGCACATGACCGTGTTCGAGAACATCGCCTTCGGCCTCAGGACCCAGCGCGCCGATGCCGAGCGCGTGCGCGGCCGGGTCCGGCGCGCGGCGGAGCTCCTGCACATCGAGGGGTATCTCGACCGCTATCCCGCGAAGCTCTCGGGCGGGCAGCGCCAGCGCGTGGCGGTGGCGCGCGCGCTCGCGGTCGAGCCGCCGGTGCTGCTGATGGACGAGCCGCTCTCGAACCTCGACGCGCTCCTGCGCCTGGAGATGCGGGCCGAGCTCAAATCCGTGCTGCGCGAATCCAACACCACCACGATCTATGTGACGCACGACCAGACCGAGGCCATGGGCCTCGCCGACCGCATCGCGCTGATGCACGACGGCCGCATCGAGCAGGTCGATACGCCGATGGCGATCTATCGCCGGCCCGGCACGAGATTCGTGGGCTCCTTCGTTGGCAGCCCGCCGATGAATTTCCTCACCGTGCCGGTGGCGGGCGGCCGCGGCCGGCTCGGCGCCTTGTCCTTGGCGGCGCCAATCGGCGAGGGCACGCTGCTCGCGGGCGTCCGCCCCGAGGACTTCCGGATCGGGCCGCCCGATCAGGGCCTCGCCCTCGAGGTCGTGGTCGCGGAGCCGCTGGGTTCTCATACGCTGCTCACGGGCCGCCACGAGCGCCAGCAGATCCGCGTGATCGCGCCGCCCGATCAGGAGGTCGCGGCCGGCGCGCGGATCGGCGTCCTCCCGGCGCTCTCGCGGCTGGTCTGGATGGATCCGAGCTCCGGCCGCGCGCTCGAACCCGCGCCCGCGGCATGAGCGCCACCGTCGAGGCCGCGCGCGCGATCCTGCGCGCCAACGACCGCGGCGGCTACACGGTGCCGACCGCAGGCCTCTATCCCTATCAATGGAACTGGGACGCGGCCTTCGTCGCCATGGGCTGGATCACCTTCGACGAGCCGCGGGCGTGGCGCGAGCTCGAGCGGCTGCTCGAGGGGCAGTGGGAAGACGGCATGGTGCCCCACATCATCTTCCACGGCGCCAAGAGCGAGTATTTCCCGGGTCCCGATGTCTGGAAGACAAAGGGCCCGGTGCCGGCCTCCGGCATCTCGCAGCCGCCGGTGCTCGCGACATCCGTGCGCCATTGCTGGACCGCCGCGCGCGACCGCGCGCTCGCCGAGGAGCGGGTCGCGGCACTCTATCCGAAGATCCTCGCGTGGCACCGCTGGTGGGTGGCGGCGCGCGATCCCGAAGGCAGCGGCCTCGTCGGCTGCCTGCATCCCTGGGAATCCGGCATGGACAACAGCCCCGCCTGGGACGCGGCTTTCGCGCGCGTGAGCCCGAATCCCACCACGCCGATCCGCCGCAGCGACACCGGGCATGTCGGCGCCGACATGCGGCCGAGCGACGACTTCTACAAGCGCGTGATCGCGCTGATCGATCTCTATGCGAGCTTCGATTGGGAGCCACGAGCGCTTTGGGCGCGCACGCCCTTCAAGGTCGCCGACCTCGCGATCAACGCGATCTTGCATCGCGCGAACCGCGATCTCCTGGGCCTGGCCACGCGCTTCGGAACCGCGGCCGAGCGGGCGGAGCTCTCCGCGCGGCTGGAGACCACAGCCGCCGCCATCGATCGGCTCTGGAGCGACGCCACCGGCCTCTATTTGCCGCGCGACCTGATATCCCGCGAGCCGATCGAGGCCGCGATCTCCGCGGGTTTTTTGCCGGCCTGGGCGGGCGTGGCAAATGCGGCGCGGGTGCGTGCGATGGCGGCGACCCTCGAGCGCTGGGTGGCCAAGCTCTGCTATCTCGTGCCGAGCGCCTCGCCCGAGGATCCGCGCTTCGAGGCGAAGCGATACTGGCGCGGGCCGGTCTGGTGCATGATGAACATGATGATCGCGGAAGGCTTTCGCGCCGGGGGCGAGGCCGATCTCGCCGAGCGCATCAAGGCCGACACCGCCGCACTCATATCGCGCGCCGGTTTCCACGAATATTTCGACCCGCTGACGGGCGCTGGTCTCGGCGGCGACCAGTTCTCCTGGACCGCCTCGGTGGCCCTCTCCTGGCCGCTGATCAAGGGCGCGGCCGCGCTTCGCCATCGCTAGAGTACGTCCCGGCGGGGTGGGTCAGTGCGTCCTTCGACTCGCGCCCCAACGGGGCGCGGCTCAGGATGAGGGGCATTGGTCTCAGGGCAAACTAGAGAATCCCCTCATCCTGAGCCGCCGCGCTTGGGCGGCGAGTCGAAGGACGCACGGCGCCCGGAACCGAGCGTCAAACCTCCAGCACGATCTTGCCGATGTGCTCCGAGCTTTCCATCAGGCGGTGGGCCTCGGCGGCCTCGGTGAGCGGGAAGGTGCGGTAGATCACGGGCCGCACCGTCTTCTTCTCGAGGAGCGGCCAGACCGTGCGGTGGAGCTGGGCCGCGATGGCGCCTTTCTGCTCGACCGTGCGCGGCCGCAGCGTCGAGCCGGTGACGGTGAGCCGCTTCATCATGATGGGCGCGAGGTTGACCTCGATCTTGGCGCCCTTGAGAAAGGCGACGTGGACGAGCCGGCCCTCCATGGCGAGCGCGCTCAGGTTTTTCTGGAAATAGTCGCCGCCGACCATGTCGAGGATGACGTCGACGCCGCGGCCGCCGGTCATCTCGCGGATCACCTTGAGGAAATCCATGATCTTGTAGTCGATGCCGCGCGTGGCGCCGAGCGCCTCGCAGGCGCGGCACTTCTCGATCGTGCCGGCGGTCGCGAAGATTTGATGGGCGCCGAGCGCGCGCGTGAGCTGGATCGCGGTGGTGCCAATGCCGCTGGAGCCGCCGTGGACCAGGAAGCTCTCGCCGGGCTGGAAGCGCGCGCGGTCGAATACGTTCGCCCAGACCGTGAAGAAAGTCTCCGGGATCGCCGCCGCCTCGACCATGGTCAGGCCCTTCGGTATCGGCAGCATCTGCGGCGCGGGCGCCACGCAATGGGTCGCATAGCCGCCGCCCGCCACCAGCGCGCAGACCTCGTCGCCGATCTGCAGATGCGGCACGCCCAGCCCCAACGCCACGATCCTGCCGGCGACCTCGAGGCCGGGAATGTCGCTGGCGCCCGGCGGCGGGTCGTATCCGCCCTGGCGCTGCTGCAGGTCCGGCCGGTTGACGCCGGCGGCCTTCACCTCGATCAGCACCTCGCCCATGCCAGGGAGCGGCATCGGCCGGCTCGCGGGCTTCAGCACCTCGGGTCCGCCAGGCTCGGTGATCTCGATCGCTGTCATGGTCGCGGGCAAGCTGGTCATCGGGCGCATCCTGTCGGGAATTTCATGGAGCCGGCCGGGCCGGCGGATTGCGTCAATAGCCGGATCGCGCAAGACTGGCAACAGGCGAGGAGGCGGGTATGGACGAGGACGATCTCTTACCTCTGCGCAAGAAGCCGGTGCTCAAGGATTTGGCGCCGATGGCGATTGCCGAGCTCGAAGGCTACATCGCCGGGCTCGAGACCGAGATCGAGCGCGCCCGAACCGAGATCGCCCGCAAACGTGCCCAAAAATCAGGCGCCGAGCAGCTGTTCAAGCGCTGAAACGAATTCGCCGCCGAGGGCGGCTA
>DATMMM010000300.1:0-2347 GCA_035569735.1 Allostellaceae bacterium
CGGCCGCTGGTCGGGCGAATGGACGTTCGTCAGTCCGAGCGGGCGGCGCTCGGTTCGCAAAATTCGCCACTACGTCTACACGCTTGACCAGTGGAAGCGCCTATTCCGCGCCGCCAGACTCCGACTCACCGGCGCCTGGTCGGACTACGGCCAACCCTACCGCGCGGGGAAGGGCCCGCGTCTCATCGTCATTGCCACAAAGCCGCCGCTTTGACGACCCGCCGGCTCCAAAAAGAAATGATTGTGGACAGCGTCCGGAGGATAGGTAACACGCACGACCTCCGGCAGCGGTCGCTCCGTCCATGGGTCCCATCCCCGTGACATAACGCGCCAGACTCGGACGCCGGCCGCCTCAGGAGCCGTAGGCCCGGCGAATGAGGCCGCGCTGTGTTTGACGCTCCCCGCCTCGTCGACTAGGATGCGGTTTCGCTACCGTCCGTGAACGCCATGACAGACGAAATGGAAAACCTCATCGGCAAGCGCCGCAAGGTCTGACGAACGGCCGCATCGCCCATGTCCGCATACTCGCGCGATATGTACGAATGCGTCTTGAAGGTCGGGCCGTCGCGCCTCCTGAACCGCTGCCAGAAGAACTCCGCAAGGGCAAGCGCCCGAACTAGCGAACTTAGTCGATCACCTGGTCGGCGATCTGCAGGATCGAGTTCGGGATGGTGACGCCGAGCGCGCGCGCGGTCCTCAGGTTGACGACCAGGTCGATCTTGGCCGGCTGCTCGATCGGCATCTCGCCGGGCTTCGCGCCCTTGAGAATGCGATCCACGTAGTACGCTGAGCGGCGCGCCATCGCGACGATGTTCGGCCCGTAGGACATGAGGCCGCCGGCGTCGACGAACTCGCGCGTCTCGTAGATCGCCGGCAGGTTCTTCTCGCGCGCGAACTCGACGATGCGGCTGCGCATGCTGAAGGTGAGCGGATCGGCGAGCAGCAGCAGCCCGTCGGGCGGATCGCGGGTGACCGCATCGAAGGCGGCTTCCATCTCGCGCGGGTCGCGCACCTCGAGCGAGCGCACGTTCATGCCGACCGCGGGCGCGGCATTCTTCGCCTCATTGAAGCGCGCGTTCATTCCCTGGTAAGCCGGGTTCCACAGCACGGCGACTGCCTGGTGCTTCTTGAGTACCTCCTTCAGGAGCTGGAGCCGCTTGGCGCCGAGCTCGGGCGCCATCAGCGAAAGGCCGGTGATGTTGCCGCCCGGACGCGCAAGGCTCGCGACGATGCCGTCGCCGACGGGGTCGGAGCTCACCGGCATCACGATCGGGATCGTGCGCGTCGCGTCGCGCGCCGCCAGCACCGCCGGCGACGAGAAGGCGACGAGCACGTCGACCTTCATTTTCACGAGCTCTGCGGCAAGCGCCGGCATGCGCTCGAGCTTGCCTTCGCCCCAGCGGATCTCGAGCCGGTAATCCTTGCCCTCGGCGTAACCGAGCTCGCGCATCCCCTGCCGGAAACCTTCGAGGCGGAAATCGGTGTTGTTCTGGGGGACGACCGGCGACAGGAAGCCGATCACCTTGATTTTCTGCTGCTGGCCGAACGCACCTATAGGAGCAATGAGCGATGCGGCCAGCGCGGCCGCTCCTAAGAAGGCGAGCAGGTATCGGCGTGCATTCACGGGCTCTATACTCTAACGCGCTTGAAGCGCAGGGAGGTTCTCAAGTGCGGCGCGGCGTTCGCGGTGCTCGACATGGCCGGGGCGGCGCGTGCGCAGGATGTCACAGCATGGACCGCCAACCGGGTGCGCCTCATCCTGCCGTTCACGCCGGGCGGCTCCACGGACTTCCAGAGGATAGTGAACATTAGCACCCTCGAGCAGCGGTCGCCCCCCCTTCGTGGCCCCCGGCCCCCGTCCCCGTGACATAAGGTGCCAGACTCGGACGCCGGCTTGCCCAGGAGCCTGCCACAGCGCACATTAGCGGCCTCCTTGCGGATCGAGCGAGCCGACCCGGGTGAGCGACATGCTAGGCCAGACAGACGGCCGCCGTCAATCGACCGGTGGACCGGCCGAATCAGCACGAATGCCGCCTCGCGGCGCCAGCACGACGGCGTCCGCCGCGCCCCCGAGCCGATCCGATCAGGACGCGGCGGCGCCGGACTCAGGAGGGCGGGGCCGGGACTCTGCCCCGAGTGGCCGAGGGCGTCGTGCGCGAGGATCTTCCGGATGACCGCGGGATCGTGCAGCGTGGCGATATATCAAATAGCCTGGATCACCAGAAGATGTTATTCGCGGATTGACCTTTCAGACACGTCTTCGGAACCGCGCGCGGGATTGGAAGTCCTGTGTCCATCCTTCTTCGTCCGGAGAACTCACAAGGAATCCCGATCCGGAACCAGTGGG
>DATMMM010000301.1:0-6921 GCA_035569735.1 Allostellaceae bacterium
ACTCGCCCATGCCATCATCGTCGAGGCCGCTCCACAGGTCGGTGCGGTGCTGCATGCCGGCGCCGTGGACGTACGGCTGCGCTTCAACAGCCGACTCGACCACCACCGCTCCCGCTTGAGGCTGCTCGATGCGGTCGGAAAGGAGACCGTTGTCAGGCTCGACAACGATACCCCCGCCGACGTCATCACGGCGCACATTTCGAACTTGCCGCCCGGCGACTATCGCCTGCGCTGGCAGGTCCTCGCGCTCGACGGACATATCACCCGCGGCGATATCCCCTTCTCCGTAACCGCGCCCTGAGCCGCTGGCATGGCCACGCTGCCCGATATCTTCGCGTTTTTGAGCGTCATCATCCGGGGTGTCGTACTGGTGACGCAATCCTTCATGGTCGGCGGCATCGCCTTCTTGCTGCTGATGCGCGGACCCGTGGAGGAGCTGGGCTCGGAGGGAGAGCTCGTGGAGATCCGCGCGAGCCGGTTCCTGCTCGGGAGCGCGCTGGCCTTCACCGTGGCCGAGCTCGCCTTCGTCGCGGTGCAATGCGCGGTGCTGATGGCCACCGTCGACATTGGGCTCGCCGACGTCCTGGGTGCCGATTTCTCCGTCGCGGGTCTGATGCTCGCGGGTGCCGGGCTGGTCTGCGCATGGGTCGTCCGCACGCCGCTCCGCCGCGCCGCCGCCGTTTCGCTGGGTGCGCTCGCGGCGGCGGTGCTGCTGGCGCAGGTCGCCACCAGCCATGCCATGGCGCGCCTCGACGACCGCGCGCCGCTGGCCGTCGCGGACGTCCTGCACATGGCCGGGGCCGCCGTCTGGATCGGCGGCATCCCCTATTTCCTGCTGGCGCTCGCCGGCACGCGAACCGGCGCTGGCTGGCGGCGTATCGGCAAGCGGTTCTCCCTGATGGCGATGGGCTCGGTCGCCGTCCTGCTGGCGGGCGGGCTGGCGATGGCCATCGTCTATCTTGGCTCTCTGGACGCGCTCTACGGCACCGCCTACGGCGTCATGGTCGGCACCAAGGCGGGCTTGCTGGCCGGGCTCTTGTTCCTGGGTGGTATGAATTTTCTGGTGGTCGAGCGGCTCCGGCGCGATCCCGGCACCTCGATCCTGCGCTTGAAGCGCTTCGCTGAGGTCGAGGTCGGGATCGGGCTCACCGTGCTCTTCGCGGCCGCCTCGCTCACCTCGCAGCCGCCGGGCGCGGACTTGACGCAGGACCGCGCGAGCTTTGCCGAGGTCGTGGACCGCTTCGTGCCGCAATGGCCGCCGCGGCTCAGCAGCCCCGACCGCACGCAGCTGATGGCTTATCAGATCGAGATCGCCCGCCAAGAGGCCGCCAAGACCAAGCAGCCCCTGCCGCTCGCCTTTACGCCAGGCTCCGGCGTGCTGCCCCCGCGCGATGCCGGCGACATCGCCTGGTCGGAATACAACCATCACTGGGCAGGCATCGCCGTGCTTTTGATCGGGGTCTTGGCGCTGGGAGAGCGCTCGGGCATGGTGCCCTGGGCCCGGCATTGGCCGCTGCTCTTCGTGGGGCTGGCGGTGTTCTTGTTGTTCCGCAGCGACCCCGAGGTCTGGCCGCTCGGTGACATCGGCTTCTTCGCGAGCTTCAAGGATCCCGAAGTGGCGCAGCATCGCGTCTTCGTCGCGCTGATCGCGGGCTTCGGCATCTTCGAGTGGTGCGTGCGCACCGGGCGGATCCGCGCCGCGCGCGCGGCGCTGGTGTTTCCGCTCATCACTGCGGTTGCGGGCGCGCTGCTGCTCACCCACCAGCACGCGCTCTCCAACGTCAAGGATCAGATGCTGATCGAGGTCACCCACGCGCCGCTGGCGCTTTTCGGCGTTACGGCGGGTTGGGCGCGTTGGCTCGAGCTCCGGCTCGACCAGCCGGGCAACCGCATCGCCGGCTGGATATGGCCGATCGCCTTTGTGCTGGTGGGCGTGATCCTGCTCATCTATCACGAGACCTGACCAGAGGCCGCGCCCCCGTGATCCTGAATTTCATCCACCTTCTCGTCGATTTCTCGCGGCGCTTCGCGTGCCTCGTGACCTTGCTGGGGGTCGCGCTGACTGCCATCAGCGCTTACTACGCCAGCACTCATCTGAGCCTCGATACCGACATCGATAAGCTGCTCGATCCGAACCTGCCTTGGCGCAAGCGCGAAATGGCCTACGACAAGGAATTCCCGCAATTCAGCAACCTGATCGTGATTGTGGTCGACGGCGCGACGCCGGATCAGGCCGAGGATGCCGCGGCCGCGCTCGCCGAGAAGCTCAAGCCCGACACGGAGCTGTTCAACAGCGTGGTGCGGCCCGACGGCAGCGAGTTCTTCCGCAAGAACGGCATGCTGTTCCTCTCCAAGGAGGAGGTGCAGAGCTTCGCCGATCAGATGGTGCAGGCGCAGCCGCTGATCGGCACGCTGGCCGCCGATCCCAGTCTCAGGGGCCTCTTCGACACGCTCAACCTGACGGCACAAGGCATCGAGCGCGGCGAGGCCAAGGGCGACGAGCTCGACCATCCCTTCACGGTATTCGCCGACACGGTCGAGGCGTCGCTGGCGGGCCAATACCATCCGCTCTCCTGGCAAACGCTGCTGACCGGCCGCAAGCCGACCATCCGCGAGCTGCGCAAATTCATCCTGGTGCAGCCGGTGCTCGATTATACCGATCTGGAGCCGGGCCAGGACGCCACGGACGCGATCCGCCAGGCCGTCAACGAGCTCCGCCTCACGCCGGCCCGCGGCGTGCGCGTGCGCCTTACCGGGCCAGTGCCGCTTGCCGACGAGGAGTTCGGCAGCGTGACACAAGGTGCCACGCTCTCGACCAGCCTCGCCTTCTCCTTGATCTGCATCTGGCTGTTCCTCGCTCTGCGCTCCGTGCGCCTGGTGGTCCCGATCCTGATCACGCTCGCCATGGGGCTGGTGATCGCGGCGGGTTTTGCCGCCTTCGCCGTGCACTCGCTCAATCTCATCTCCGTCGCCTTCGCGGTGCTCTTCATCGGCATCGCCGTCGATTTCTCGATTCAGTTCAGCGTGCGATATCGCTCCGAGCGCTATGAGGTCGACAATCTCGCGGAGGCCTTGAGACGCACCGCGCGCGGCATCGGCGGGGCGCTCGCCGTCGCTGCGGCGACGACCGCGGTCGGCTTTCTCTCCTTCGTGCCGACGGCCTATACGGGTGTCTCGGACCTCGGGCTGATCTCCGGCACGGCAATGCTGATCGCGCTGCTGCTCAATCTGACGGTGCTGCCCGCGCTCCTGGTGTTGATCCGCCCGCACGGCGAGCGGCGGGCGGTGGGCTTTCATCGACTGCGCGCGGTCGATCGATATCTGGTCGAGCATCGCCGAGCCGTGAGCATCGTCTCGCTGGTGGTTGCCGCCGCCTGCCTGGCGCTGGTGCCGCGCCTCACTTTCGATTTCAACCCGCTCAACCTGAAGGACCCCCACACCGAATCCGTCTCGACGCTGTTCGACTTGATGAAGGACCCGGACACCACGCCCAATACGATCGACGTGCTTGCGGCGACGACGGCCGACATGAAGCCGCTCGCCGATCGGCTCGAGAAGCTGCCGGAGGTCTCGCACACCGTGAGCGTGCTGAGCTTCGTTCCGGAGGACCAGCCGGAGAAGCTCGCGATCCTCGCCGACGCCGCGACGCTGCTGGAGCCGACTTTATCGCCGCCTTCCGTGCTGCCGCCGCCCGATCCGGCGGCCGAGCTCGATGCAATGAAACACGCCGATGAGGCCATGGGGCGCGCAGCGGCCCAAAGCCACCAGGTCTCGGTCGAGCGCCTTTCGGAGGTCCTGCATAAGGCGGTGGCCAAGGGCGCCGACGCGCTCCCGACCTTGCGCGCCAACCTGGTCGCGGGTCTCGGTGCGCGGCTCGAGGAGATGCGGCTCGCGCTCTCCGCAGAGCCCGTCACGCTCGAGAGCCTGCCGGCGGATCTGCGGCGCGAATGGGTGGCACCGGACGGTCTCGCCCGAATCGAGGTCTACCCCAACGGCGACGCCAGCAACAACGAGGTGCTGCGACGCTTCGTCGCCGCGGTGCGTACCGTCGCGCCCGAGGCTACGGGCGCGCCGATCTCGATCCAGGAATCCGCCGCCACCATCGTGGGCGCCTTCCGCACCGCCGGCATGTTCGCGCTGTTCGCGATCGCCTTCCTGCTCGCCGTCGTTCTCCAGCGCGTTCGAGACGTGGCGCTGGTCCTGGCGCCGTTGCTATTGGCGGGCCTGCTCACGGTCGCCACCAGCGTGCTGGCGAACCTGCCGCTCAATTTCGCCAACATCATTGCGCTGCCGCTGCTGCTCGGCGTGGGCGTCGCCTTCGACATCTATTTCGTGATGAACTGGCGCGCCGGGCGCGTCGATCCCTTGCAATCCGGCACCGCGCGCGCGGTCTTGTTCAGCGCGCTCACCACCGGCACCGCGTTCGGCAGCCTCGCGCTCTCCAACCACCGCGGCACCTCGCAGATGGGCATCCTGCTGACCATCGCGCTGTTTTTCACGCTGATCTGCACCTTCTTCGTGCTCCCGGCGCTGATGGGACCGGTCCGAAAGCAGCGCAAGCGCAAAGCCTGACGCCGACCTCGCCTAGCGCCGGGCGGAGACCAGCAAGAACGGCGGCCGCCGCCGCTCATCGGCCAAGGCGGGCCGCGCCGCGATCTGTTCGGGGCTCGGGCCCCATTCCTCGACATGCGTCAGGGCGAACCCGATCGCGAGCAGAGTGTTCATGTAGGTCGCCAGCGTCCGGTGGTGCTTGATGACGCCCTTGGCGAGCCAGTCCGTCGATCGCGGGCCCTCTTCCAGGTAGTCGTCGAGAGCCCAGCTCCTGCGGCCGGATGGACTGACGGACCAACCGGGCTCCGCGGGCGCCGTGAACACCGGATGCTCCACGGAAAAGACCAAGCAGCCGCCCGGCACCAGCGCGCGATGCGCCTGCGCCAGGAGGGCGCTCAGATGCTCGATATAGTGCAACGCCAGGGAGCTGTAGATCAGATCGAACGATGCCGCCGGCAGCGCGAGCCGCTCCATGTCAGCCCTGAGGTAGGTGATCGCCGCATCGCAGGTGTCGGCGCGGGCGCGCGCCAGCATTTTCTCCGATACGTCCACCCCGAGGACCTCGGCTGCTCCCTGCGCTCGCGCCCATCGGCAAAACCAGCCGAACCCGCAACCGAGGTCCGCGACTTTTCTGCCGCCGAGATCGGGCAGCAATGCACGCAGCGCCGGCCATTCGGGCGCCCCCTCCAGGCCCTCCACCGAGCGCGGCAGTTGGCTGTATCTCTCGAAGAACTCAGCGTCGTCGTAAATGTTTTGCGTCATCTTCCGCCAGCTACCTGCTCTCCCGTCCTGCGCGCGAGCAGCCTGCGCCCTTCCCCGAGCTGCCAGAGTGCGAGCGCCGGTCCAAAGACCAGGATGTCGCGTGCTCGCCTTACCAGCGCCAGAGCGAGCGAGACCTCGGACGGCAGACCCAGGATCTGGCCGAGGACGAGAAAGCCGCCCTCCTGGACACCGAGAGCGCCGGGGACCAGGAAGGCGCTGGAGCTCGCGGCCTCGATGAGCGCCGTCACCATGACGGCATCGCCCACGCCCACGGGATGCCCGAGGGCAACGAGAGCAATCCAGGTCTCGCCCGAGCTCACCAACCAGCCGAGGAGCTGCCAGAGCCCGCAGGCGGCGATGCGGCCGGGACGGCGGTAGATCACGTGCACCGCCCGGTCGAGCGCCTCGGCGCCCCCCACCATGCGCTCGAAGCGGTCCCCGAAGGCAAGATGGAAGAGCCTTGCGAGGAACCCGAAGATCCCGATCCGCTGCACCAGCCCGAAGGCCAGCAGGATGGGCAAGGCGACGAGGAGGCCGATGCCTACGCTGTCGGCGAGCGACCGCCCTCCACCGCGGGTCACCAGCAGGCTCACGCCGATCAGGGTGAAGGCGAGCTGCGAGACCAGCGACATCGTCATGTCCACGACCAGCGTGGCCGCCGCCGGCCGTTTGCGCACGCCGCGCGTGGTCAGCAGCCACGCACCTGCGACCTCGCCGCCGATCCGCGCCACCGGCAGCATCGCGTTGACGGCTTCGCGCACCCAGACCATCCAGGCGAAGAAGCCGAAGGATGGCTGCGCCCGGCCCGGCAACAGCACTTGCCAGGCCCGGGCATTCGCCAGCATCGGCACCACGTGATAGAGCGCCACCCAGAGCAGCCCCCAGCGGGCGCTTGCGAAAGTCGCGATCACGGGCCCCGCACCCTGGTAAATCACCAGGGCGCTCGCCGCCACGAGGCCGAGAAGACCCAGCAACAGACCGGCGCGGATCATGAAATGGCGGCTGCCGGCGCCGCGAGCGACCTCGCGGCGGAGCGTCTCGCGGCGCCGCGTTGCTCCCTCAGTGCGCCATCTCGCGCTCGCGCAGGAAACGGAAGAACTCCACACCCTCGCGCAGGCGCCGCGCCATCATCTCGGGACTCCTGACCATCTCGCCGACGATCGAGGCGATCTTCCCGGCGCGGAAGTAGAACCGCCTGTAGAAGGTCTCGACGCTGTCGAAGATCTCCTGATGCGCGAGATGGGGATAGTGCAACGGCGCGATCTGGATGCCGTGCTCGTCCACGAGCTCGGCATGATCGGCGTCGAGCCATCCGTTCTCGACGGCCTGGTTGTAGAGGAAGGTGCCTGGATACGGTGCCGCCAGCGAGACCTGGATGGTGTGCGGATTGATCTCGGTGGCGAAGCGGATGGTCTCCTCGATGGTTTGCCTGTTCTCTCCGGGAAGTCCCATGATGAAGGTGCCGTGGATGGTAATGCCGAGCTCGTGGCAATCGCGGGTGAAACGGCGCGCCACGTCGATGCGCATGCCCTTCCTGATGTTATGCAGGATCTGCTGATTGCCGCTCTCATAACCGACGAGCAGGAGCCGCAGGCCGTTGTCGCGCAT
>DATMMM010000302.1:0-5813 GCA_035569735.1 Allostellaceae bacterium
GTTCGATCCCCCTCGGCTCCACCAATTGGCCGTCGACAGAACCCCCGAATCGAGCGCGTTTCCGGAGCGCCCAGGACGGCCGCTCGCCTTGAAAAGCGAGCCCGGCGATCACCACCTCTTTAACGGCGCTGCAAGGCAAGATGATGACGGGTCATTTCCGGACACTGGTGCTGATCAGCGCGCTCATGGGCCTGTTCATGGCCGTGGGCTTTCTGATCGGCGGCGAGGGCGGCATGCTGATCGCCTTCCTGCTCGCCGCGGGCATGAATCTGTTCGCCTACTGGAATGGCGACAAGCTGGTGCTCAGCATGTACGGCGCCCAGGAGGTCGACGACTCGACAGCGCCGGAGCTGGTGGGCGTGGTGCGCGAGCTCGCGGGCCGCACGGGCTTGCCGATGCCGCGGGTCTATATCATCGAGAGCGAGCAGCCGAACGCGTTCGCGACCGGCCGCAACCCCGAGCACGCGGCGGTGGCGGCCACCAGCGGCATCCTGCGCATCCTCACGCGCGACGAGCTCATGGGCGTGCTGGGCCACGAGCTCACCCATGTGCGCAACCGCGACAGCATGACCATGACGATCGCCGCGACCATCGCGGGTGCCATCGGCATGCTGGCCCACTTCGCGTTCTTCTTCGGCGGCGCGCGCGGCAATGACGGGCGCGGCAGTCCCGGAGGCGCGGTCGGCGCCATCGCCATGATGATCCTGGCGCCGCTGGCCGCGACCCTGGTGCAGCTTGCGATATCCCGAGGGCGCGAGTTCGAGGCCGACCGTGGCGGCGCCGAGATCTCCGGCAATCCGCTGGGGTTGGCGAGCGCGCTCGTGAAACTCGAGGCAGGCGCGCAGCAGCTTCCCAACCTGCAGGCGGAGCAGCACCCGGCGACCGCGCATCTCTTTATCGTCAATCCCCTGAGCGGCGGGGGAATGCAAAGCCTGTTCTCGACCCACCCCTCGACCGAGCAGCGCATCGCGCGGCTCGAGGCGATGGCGGCCGCGATGGGCCAAGCCCCGAGCCGGATCGGCGCCCGCGCACCCGCTGCGCCTCAGCACGCGCAGTCCGCCTCGGGAACCGTGCCCTCGGCGGGATCGGCGCCCCACCACAGGGGCCCCTGGGACTAGATCCCGGGGATTGACGGCACCCCCTCGTCCGTTTCAACTATCGGACGCTCTCCGTACGCTGGAGCACCGAGGGAGGTGATCATGGGCGCGACAAAGATTTTTCGATTTCAGGCGCTGGGACTTGGGCTTGTGCTGGCGCTGGCCCTGCTTCCGCTGAAGGCTCATGCCGAGTGGCGCGGGCACGGTGGATTCCGCGGGGGATTCGGCGTGTTCATCGGGGGCTGGCCGGGCTATTACCCCTACTACGCGCCCTATTACGGCTATTATCCGCCTTACCCCTACTATTACCCACCGTACTACGCGCCGGCCTATTACCGGCCGCCGCCTCCGCCGCCTGCTTACGGGCCCGCGCCAGCCGCGGCGCCTGCGCCGCTGGCATCCCAGGGCCGGGACTTCCGGGTCTTCTTCGATTTCGATAAGGCGAACCTGACCCGCGACGGCGAGCGGGTCGTGCGGGAGGCCGCCGAGACCTATCGGCGAACCGGCGCCGCGCGCGTCGAGGTGACCGGCTACACCGACCTCTCTGGCACGCCGCAATATGATGAGGGCCTCTCCAAGCAGCGGGCGGATGCGGTCCGCGCAGCGCTGGTGGCGCAGGGCGTGCCCGCAGGCTCGATCAACGAAAGCTGGCGCGGCAAGCAGAGCCCGCTGGTCCGGACCGCGGACGGCGTGCGCGAGGCTCAGAACCGCCGCGTGGATATCGTCCTGCCGTAGCGAGACTGGCGCGTCCTTCGAGGGCCGGCGGTCAGGCGGCGCCGGCGACGTAGGCCTTGAGCGACGTAGTCTCCAGCTCGATCTCGTCGAGGCGGTTCTTGACGACGTCGCCGATGCTGACGAGGCCGGCGAGCTTGCCGTTCCGGAGCACCGGCAGGTGACGGATGCGCCGCTCCGTCATCAGGGCCATCAGATCCGCGACCCGGTCCTGCGGACTGCAGGTGACCACGGTCTTGGTCATCAGTTCCTCGACGCGGCGCTCGAGCAACGCGACGCCGTGGCTGCCGAGCCCGTGGACGATGTCGCGCTCCGAGAGGATGCCGCGCGGCTCGGTGCCGTTGGCGCTCACCACCAGCGCGCCGATACGGTTGCGGCGGAGAACCTCCACCGCCTCGGCGATGCTCGCCGTCGGCAGGATGGTGAGGACCGCATCGCCTTTGACCTTCAGGATCGCATCGACGTTCATGACACTGTCTCCGTCTTGCGGGGCTGCAGCGCGCGCTCCGTCCTGGGTCCCTTGACCCGCATCACCAGGGCCTCGACTTCGTGGCGCTTGACGCGATCAGCGCGCATCACCAGCCGGCCGATCTCGTCGCTCAGGAGTTCCTGCACGCCGGGCTCAGGGACGGGCTTCTTGGGGCGCGTCATAGGGGAACTTCTCTCCCCGCCGCCGCATGAGCGCGGCGGCCCAATATTGTCTCATTTAGGCTCCCCGCCGCGCTGCCCAAGGGTCCACGCACTATAAATCGGATTCAATTTAATAAATCAGATTCAATATTGCGGCATCGACGCTGCACTGCACACGTCGTCGATGCCATGAGCCGCTCTCGGCGTGACGCAGCGCACAACGCTGCTCAGAGGATCCGGCGCAAATAGGCGTCCGCACCGCGCGCCTGGTCCCAGTCGCGGGCGTAGCCGAGGGAGACCTCCTGGAAATGGACCCCGTCGGCGAACCGGCTGGCGCGCACATGAAGGTGGCCGTAGACCACCACGCGGGCTCTGAAGCGCCGATGCCAGTCAGCCGTAGCGCGGGTACCGCACCAGGGCGCGTAACGCGGTTTGCGGGGCAGCACGACATCCTCGGGGCGGAGCGGGTAATGATTGACCAGGATCGTGCGGGCGTCGGCCGGGATCGTCTCGAGGCGCCGCGCGCTCAGCTCCAATCGATGCGCGCACCATGCCGCGATATCGGCGAAGGGCTCGGGATCGAGGCGGCGCTCGTCGGTGGCGACGATGCCGGCCTCTGCGGCCCAGGCGATGACGCCCTCGCGCGAGACCTCCGCCGGCCGCACGCTGTAATCGTAAAGCAGCAGGAGCGGCGCGATCACGGTCTTGGGCCCGCCGCCGGGCCAGAGCGGATAGGGATCCTCCGGCGTAGTCACGCCATGGCGCTGCGCCAACTCGACGAGCGCGGCATATCGCCGGGCGCCGCGCGGCGCGCCGGGCGTGCGCGGATCGGTCCAGAGCTCGTGATTGCCAGGGACCCAGATGAGCTTTGCGAAGCGCGGCCCGAGCAGCTCGAAGGCGAGCGCGAGCTCGGCCTCGCTGTCGCCAAGGTCGCCCGCCAGGATCAGCCAGTCCTCGGGATGCGGCGCAAGCCGCTCGATCGCGCGCCGATTGACGTCGATGCTGATATGCAGATCGCTGATCGCCCAAAGGTTCATGGGAACGATCTTATCGCCCAGGCCAGCAAGACGCTAAGCTGGGATCGGCGGCTTGGCCCGCGAGGAGGAGACCCATGGGCACCTATACCGTCTGCCTCACCTTCGACTTCGACGCGCTCTCGGGCTTCATCGCGCGGGGGCTCACCACGCCCACGCCGATCTCGCGTGGCGAGTTCGGCGTGGTGGCCTCGGAGCGGATCCTCGAGCTGCTCCGCCGGCATGCGATCTCCAGCACCTGGTTCATCCCCGGCCATACCATCGAGAGCTTTCCCGACGCCTGCCGCCGGGTTCACGCGGCGGGCCACGAGATCGCGCATCACGGCTGGACCCATGTGCCGCCCGCGAACCTCAGCCGCGAGCAGGAGGAATGGAACCTCGTGCGCGGCAACGAGGCGATCCGGATGATCACGGGCCAGGCGGCGCGCGGCTACCGCTCGCCCTCCTGGGACCTGAGCCCGCACACCATCGAGCTGCTGCTGAGCCACGGCTTCCTCTACGAGAGCAGCCTGATGGGGCACGACTACCAGCTCTACCGCTGCCGCGTCGGAGACCGGATCGAGCTGGAGACGCCCGCGGTGTTCGGACCCGAGACCGATCTGGTGGAGATGCCGATCAGCTGGTCGACCGACGACTATCCGCACTTCGAGTACATGCGCATGCCGACCATGCTGGCGCCCGGGCTCAATTGGGCCGGGGGCGTGCTGGAGAACTGGTACGACGATTTCGACTACATGACCCGCATCGGCGAGTCGGGCGTGCTCACCTACACCTGCCATCCCTTCGTGATCGGCCGCGGACATCGCATGCTCATGCTGGAGCGCCTGATCGAGAAGCTGAAGAGCCGCGGCACCCAATTCCGCACCATGGAAGCAGTGGCGCGGGAGTGGCTCGAGACCGCGCCGCCGCCGAAGCGCTGAGGCAGCATCCGCTCAGGCGTGCGCCAGCGCCTCTCTGACGCGGTCGGGCGTCATCGGGACCCGGCGGAGCCGCACGCCGGTGGCGTCGAAGATCGCGTTGGCGAGCGCTGCCGCCACCGGCGCGGTCGCGGCTTCGCCCGCGCCCATGGGCGGCAGCTCCGGCCGGTCGATGAGCTCGACCACGACTTCCGGCACGGCCGGAAACTTGAGGATCGGATAGCTCGCCCAATCGACGCTGGTGACGCGATCGGTGTCGAACACCACTTCCTCGAAGAGCGCGCGGCTCAAGGTCTGCAGGATGCCCCCTTCGACCTGGTTCTTGGCCGCGTCTGGATTGATCACCAGCCCGCAATCATGCGCGCACACGACGCGCTCCACGCGCACCGCGCCCGAGCCGCGGTCCACCGTCACCTCCATGCCCATGGCGACGTAGTTCTCGGCGTGCTTGTAGTGGATGTAGGCGATGCCTCGGCCGCGCCAACCAACGCCAGGCTTGAGCTGAATGTACATTCTTCCTTGATTTTTTTGTGGATCGAATCCAGGCAGCACATCCGCTGGTAGCCGCTCCCGCGGCTCCCATTTCATGATTTCGCCCACTCGCTTCAGAACCGCGATCCCGCGGGGATCGTCGATGCCTTGCAGGCGAAAGGCGAGCGGGTCGGCGCCCGCGGCCACCGCGAGCTCGTCGACCAGACTCTCGACCGCGAAGGTGTTTGCGACCTTGCCGGGCGACCGCAGGTTGGAGGGCCGGAGCGGCGTGTCCTTGAGCCAGTGCGCCACCACGCGCACGTTCGGCACGGTGTAGGAGGGATCGGCGTTCTGCGAGATCAAGCCGGTGCCGATCCCCCGCGGCTGCGGCAGGCCCGCGGCCGCGGGGGAGAGCAGCGGAATGTTCGGCAGGCCCTTGGTCGCCTCGGGGATCCACATCTCGGCGGACCAGGCGGCGATCTTGCCGCCGTCATCGAGGCAGGCGCTCAGCTCCAGGAGCTGCGGCGGCCCTTTGGGGTCCCAGCCGTGCTCGTCCTCGCGCATCCACTGCACGCGGACGGGCCGGCCCGCCGCGCGCGACAGGATCGCCGCATCGGCGGCGGCGTCCTCGTGCCCGTTCATGCCGTAGCAGCCGGCGCCGTCGAGATAGACCAGCCGCACCTTCTCCACCGGCAAGCCCAGGACCTTCGCGAAATGCGGCCAATACTTGTGTGTCGCTTGCGAGGAGGTCCAGATCGTCGCCTGCTCCGCGCGCACGTCGGCCACGGCGCAGGAGGGACCCAGGGAGGCATGGCTTTGCGGCGGCCAATAATAGGTGGCGCTCACCTTTTTAGCCGCGCTGCCCAGCACCTGAGCGGCATCGCCGCGGTGGACCAGCGCCTCGTCCTCCACTGGGCTTTCGCGGATCGCGC
>DATMMM010000303.1:0-8052 GCA_035569735.1 Allostellaceae bacterium
CGTGCTGCTGGCGCGGCTGCGCGCGCAACTCCGCCAGCACGAGCAGAGCGAGGACGCGGTGTTCACCATCGGTCCCTACACCTTTCGCCCGAGCGCCAAGCTCCTGCTCGACGCCGCCACGCGCAAGAAAGTGCGGCTCACCGAGAAGGAGACCTCGATCCTCAAATACCTTTACCGCGCGGGCGACCGCATCGTCGGGCGCGACGCGCTCCTGAACGAGGTTTGGGGCTACAACGCCGGCGTCACCACCCACACGCTCGAGACTCACGTCTATCGCCTGCGCCAGAAAATCGAGCGCGATCCCGCGCGCGCGGAGATCCTGGTGACGGAGCCGGGCGGCTACCGGCTGGTGCCCTAACGCAGCGTCGCTCTAACTGCCCTGAGCTCCATCCGGCATCACCTGCAGCAGCGGCTCGGGCGAGACCGAGAGTCGGCCGATGAAGGGCCGGTCGTGCGCGGCGATGAGCAGCACGGAGGCCGCAACCCCCGTCGCGAAGAGCCCCATGGCAAGGCCGGAGGCCAGCCGGTTGTCGGAATGCACGAGCGCGATCGCCAGGAGCGCGCAGAGGGCCTGCAGGTAAAGGCATGTCCATTTGACCGCGTTCACTTCCGACCGGCTGACCAGGATGCGCTGCCGGCGCGCGTCCAAGGCGTTCTGCAGCGCGCTTGCCATGTCGCGCTGAGCCGTCACCCCGCCGGGGCCGTCGGGTTTCAGCGCGAGGGCGATCTGGAGCGCCTCGGCGAGCGGCTGCGGGGTCATCCGCAAATCGGCGGCCCGCCGAGCCATCGCCGGCCAATCCTGGGTCGCGGACTCCTCGATGTACCGGCGGACCAATGCTCGCAAGCGCGTCTCGGGCTCGCCCGGGAAGGTCGCGGCCAAAAGCACCACGGACTTGAGCGCGCTCGCTTCTCGGTCCACGGCGGCGCTTGCGCGGTCGTTGTCGCTCCAGACCTGCGCCGCCGTGAAGGCGACGAACAAGCCGAAGATGATCCCGAGCGGCGGCAGCATGCCGGGCGAGACCGCCTTGAACGAGCGCGCCCGCTCGCCGACTGCAAACACCGCCACTGTGCCATGGATCACGACGGCGAGCCCGTAGGTGAGCCCGAAGACCACCAGGGCCATCCACGGCACCGGCAGATTGTGTAGCCAGTCGCTCATCAGCTCCCCCGACGCGGGCGCTCGCGTGAGCCCGAGGCGCCCTCAGCGCCCCAGTTTGGTGAGCCCCGCCTGTTCGTGCAACCTCGAGCGGGCTCGCACTTGAAGGAGATGTGACCTAGGTCACACCGTCGGTGCATTTTTGCCTCGACGCGGAGGATGCCGGCCTCTAGGTAGAAGAGTCGGGGAGTGCTGGGACTTAAAGGCACGTTCAGTGGCGGCGGGATCAGAGATCGTCATCCGCTTCTGGGGTGTGCGGGGCAGCATCGCCTGCCCCGGCGCCGAGACGGTGCGCTACGGCGGCAATACCTCCTGCGTGGAAGTGCGGGTCGGCGCCCGCGTCTTCATCTTCGATGCCGGCACGGGACTCCGGCTTCTCGGCGAGGCGCTGCTCGCCAACAACGGTGCGGTCGATGCCGATCTCTTCTTCAGCCACACCCACGTCGATCACGTCTGCGGGCTGCCGTTCTTCCGGCCCGCCTTCCTGCCGGCGAGCCGCTTGCGCTTCTGGGCGGGACACCTGCTGCCGGAGCACACGCTCAAGGGCGTGCTCTCCGAGATGATGCAGGCGCCGCTCTTCCCGGTGCCGCTCGACATTCTGCAAGCGCGCATCGAGTACACGGATTTTCCCTGCGGCACCACGCTCAAGCCCGGCGAAGGCCTTGCGCTCAAGACCGCGCCGCTCAATCACCCCAACGGCGCCACCGGCTATCGCCTCGAATCCGGCGGCAAGATCATCGCTTACATCACCGACACCGAGCATCGGCCGGGTGAGCTCGACCGCAACATACTGGGATTGTGCGAGCGCGCGGACGTGATGATCTACGACAGCACCTATACCGACGCCGAGTACCCCTCGCACGTCAATTGGGGCCACTCCACCTGGCAGGAAGGCGTGAAGCTCGCCAAGGCCGCGGGCGTCAAGATCCTCGCGATCTTTCACCACGACCCCGGCCACGACGACGCCACCATGGACGTCATCGCCGCCGAGTCGAAGAAGGCGTTCGCCGGCGCGGTCGTCGCGCGCGAGGGCATGGTGCTGCGGCCTTGAGCTGCGCGCAGCTCTAAGTTCACCACAGAGACGATGAGGCAGTGAGAAACGGCTTCCGGTTCTCCGCGGACAAACTTCTCACTGTCTCACTGCCTCTGTGGTTAGCTTCACTTCGTGGATACACGACTGACCCTGTTCCGCTCCGGCCGCGTGCTCGAGCAGCTGCCCGAGCGCACGCGCCTGGCGATCCGCGAGGACCAGGCGCAGGCGGAGATCCTGATCGCCTGGGTGCAGCTCGCGGTCGTCACGGCCTTCGGGCTGGTCTATGGCCTGGCACCGCAAGCCACCATGCGCGCCGAGCCGCATCTGGAGCCGTTGCCCTGGGTGCTCGGCGCCTATGCCATCGTGACCGGCCTTCGCCTGGCTCTGGCTTATGCGAACGCACTCGGTCGGCTGCTGCTCTGCCTCAGCGTCGTCATCGATCTCGCGCTCCTGATGGCGCTGATCTGGGGGTTCCATATCCAGTATGCGCAGCCGCCCGCGTTCTATCTGAAGGTGCCGACGCTGCTCACCGTCTTCATCTTTATCGCGCTGCGCGCGCTGCGCTTCGAGGTCCGCTATGTGGCGCTTGCGGGCCTCTCGGCGGCGGTCGGGTGGGCGTGTCTCGTTGTCTATGCGGCGGTGGCCACGCCGGACGCCATCGTGAGCCGCGACTTCGTGGGCTACATGACCGGGAACCGCATCCTGATCGGCGCGGAGGTCGAGAAGATCCTGGCGATCCTCGCCGTGACGGCGGTACTGGCACTGGCGATCGCGCGGGCGCGCCGTCTCCTGGTGCGCGCCGCGGTCGACGGCGCCGCCGCTCGCGACCTCGCGCGCTTCTTCGATCCCGATGTTGCCGAGCGCATCCGCGCCGCTGATCAGCCGCTCAAGGCCGGCGAAGGCGAGGCGCGCGACGCCGCCATCCTGTTCCTGGACATTCGCGGCTTCACGCGGCTCGGCGCCACTATCTCGCCCTCAGCGCTGATGGCGCTCCTGACGGAATATCACGCGCGGCTGGTGCCGCTGATCCAGGGCCACGGCGGCGTCATCGACAAGTTCCTGGGCGACGGCATCCTCGCCACATTTGGCGCGGCTCAGCGCTCGGAGCGCTACGCGGCCGACGCGCTCGAGGCCGTCGATGCCGTGATGGCGGAGACTGATCGCTGGCAAGGAGAGCGTGAGGCCGCAGGCGAGCCGCCTCTCGCGATCAATGCGGGCGTGGCGGTTGGCCGCATCGTGTTCGGCGCGGTAGGCGACGAGCGGCGGCTCGAATACACGGTGATCGGCGATACCGTGAACCTCGCCGCCAAGCTCGAGAAACACAACAAGCTCGAAGGCACCCGCGCGCTCGCAACGGTCCAAACGCTGGATCACGCTCTCGCCCAGGGCTATCGCCCGCCGCGCCAACTCGAGGCCCGCCCTCGGCGCCCCGTCGCCGGCCTCGCCGAGCCGATCGACCTCACGGTTCTCGGGCAATCATGATCTAAAAGATCACCGCCTCTGTGGTGAACCCTAAGAGGATCTAGCGATAAGGATCCGCCGCGTCCCTGAGCCCGTCGCCCAGGAAATTGAAGGCGAGCACGGTGATAATCACCGGCACCACCGGCAGCATGAGCCAGGGATAGAGCGCCACCACGTTGATGTTCTGGGCCTCGTTCAAGAGCACGCCCCAGCTGGTGATGGGCGGGCGCAGCCCGAGACCGAGGAACGACAGCGCGGTCTCGCCGAGGATCATCGAGGGGATCGAGAGCGTCGCCGAGGCGATCAAGTGGCTCATGAAGCTCGGCAGCAGATGGCGCACGATGATGCGTCGGGGCGAGGCGCCCATTAGCATGGCGGCGGTGGCGAAGTCCTCCTCGCGCAGCGCCAGCAGCTTCGAGCGCACGGCGCGGCCAAGGCCGGTCCAGTCGATCATGCCCAGGATCAGCGTGATGCCGAAATAGACCAGCAGCGGGCTCCAGTTCACCGGCAGGATCGCCGACAGCGCCATCCAGAGCGGCAGCTCCGGGAAGGAGCGGATGATCTCGATCAGCCGCTGCACTAGGCTGTCGATCCAGCCGCCGTAATAGCCGGCGAGCCCGCCCAGCGTCAGGCCGATCACGAAGCTGATGGAGATGCCGACGATGCCAATGGTGAGCGAGATGCGTGCGCCGTAAAGGATGCGCGAGAGCATGTCGCGGCCGAGCCGGTCGGTGCCCAGCAGGAACGCGGTGCCGCCGTCGGCCGCGCAGACGAGGTGGACGTCCGCCTGCACCAGACCCCAGTACCAATAAGGATCGCCATGGCAGAAGAAGCGCAGCGGCTGGACCTTCGTGGGGTTCGGCGTGTAGACGCGCTTCAGCGTTTTCATGTCGAGGCGATAGTCATAGCCGTAGACGAAAGGCCCGACGAATCGGCCGTCCTGGAAGAGATGGATGTGCTGGGGCGGCGCGAAGATGAAATCGTCGTGCCGGCTGTTGAGCCCATAGGGCGCCAGGAACTCGCTGATCAGGATCGAGGCGTAGAGCACCATCAGCACCGCGCCGGAGATGACGGCGAGCCGGTGGCGCTTCAGCTTCCACCACATCATGCGCCACTGCGAGGCGAGGTAGTAGCGCTCCTGCTCCGCCGTCATCTTCTCGACGGAATGCGGATCGAACGGCTCGGGCGCAACGTAGTGCGGCAGCTGCTCCGCCGGCTCGGCGATGACCCGCGGGCTCCCGGTCATCGCGTCACTCCCCCTTCGAGCCGGATGCGCGGATCGAGCCACGCCAGCGCCAGGTCCGACAGGAACACGCCCACCACGGTAAGCGCCGCCATGAACATGAGGAACGAGCCCGCGAGATACATGTCCTGGCTGCGCAGGGCCTCGAGCAGCATCGGCCCGGTGGTCGGCAGCGACAGCACGACGGAAACCACCGCCGCGCCGGAGATCACGTGCGGCAACAGCGCGCCGATGTCCGCGATGAACGGATTGAGCGACATGCGCAGCGGGTACTTGATCAGCGCCCGGAACGGCGAGAGGCCCTTGGCTCGGGCTGTCACGAAATACTGCTTCTGCAGCTCGTCCAGCAGATTGGCGCGCAGCCGCCGGATCATGCCGGCGGTTCCGGCGGCACCGATCACCAGCACGGGGATCCAAAGGTGCTTCAGCACCGAGACGGCCTTGGCGAGGGTCCAGGGCTTGTCGAGGTATTGCGGATCCATCAAGCCGCCGATGGAGATGCCGAATTTGACGTTGGCGAAATAGAGCAGCACCAGCGCCAGCAGGAAATTGGGCGTGGCCAGTCCGAGGAAGCCCAGGAAGGTCAGCCCGTAATCGGAGAAGCTGTACTGGTGCGTGGCGGAATAGACGCCGATCGGGAAGGCGACGACCCAGGTGAACACGATCGTCGCGAACGACACGATGAAGGTCAGCAGCAGCTTGTCGCCCACCACCTGCGAGACCGGCAGATCGTAGAGCGCCGAATAGCCGAGATCGCCCCGGATCAGCCCGCTGATCCAATAAAGGTACTGCCTCCAGGCGGGTTCATCGAGATGGAACTGCGCGCGCAGGAAGGCGATCTTCTGCTCGTCCACGGCCTCGTGGCTTTGGCGCAGCGTGTCGATGTAGCTGGAGAGATAATCGCCCGGCGGCAGCTTGATGATCGTGAAGATCACCGCGCTGATCACGATCAACGTCGGGATCATGATCAGCACACGGCGCATGATGTAATGGAACATTCTACTTGCCCGCTGCGCTGTGCCGCTTCCTGCCCCGACGAGACCGCTTCATCCCTTGGACGGCGCCGTCGAGGCTTGACTGGAGGCCTCCGGCGTCAGCCAGAACGTATCCATGTGGTAGTAGCCGAAGAACGCGCCCGGTATCCAGTTGAAGATGCCCTCTTCGGGCACGTTGTGCAGCTTGTTGCTCACCACGATCGGCTGCGGCACGCCCGCGACGAGTCCGATGGAGAACACGTCTCGGGCATTGATCTCGAGGATCTTGCGCCAGATCTCCGCGCGCTCGCCGACGTCGGTGGCGTCGAGCCAAGCCTTGTAGAGCCGCCGCAATTCCTGCGCATCGGGCGTGTCGATGGGCTCGCCACTCTTGCTCTTGGTCTCGATATATTGACCCCACATCGGCCATTGCACCTGGCCTTGCGTGGTGGGCACGAACTCGTCGGGCGGCGTTTCCACCGCCACCAAACCATTGTCGATCCCCCTGTCGATCGACATCATCGTGGCGCCGGAGTAGACGCGGCGGCGCCAGATGTCGAGCTGCGAAGGCTTGGAGAACAGGTGGATGCCGACCTCGGCCCAGGTATCGCGGATGAGCTCCAGCGCGTCTGCCTGCTCGGTCGACTCGCCGGCGTTCTCGATCACGATCTCGAGCGGCCGCCCGTCCGGCAGGAGCCGGATTCCGCTGCTGTCGCGCTTGGTGAGGCCGATCTCGTCGAGCAGCCGGCTCGCCTGCTTGGGATCGTAGGCGGCCCAGGCGGCGCGGTAGGCGGGATCGTAGAGCGGCGATTTCGGCAACACCGTGTTCTGTCCCTCGATCGCGAGGCCGTAATACATCGCCTCGTTGATCTCATGCCGGTCGATCGCGAGAGAGAGCGCGCGGCGAAAGCGGACATCGCGGTTGAGCTGCCGCCAGATGGGATTCTCGGCGTTGAGGTTGGGATAGAGAGCGAGCTGCGCGCCCGGCGCCGTGCGCCAGAGCCGCACGGTGTAGTCGTTGTGGTCCTCGGCATCCTTGAGGAAAGTGTAATTGTCGAAGCGCAGATAGCGCGCCTGCAAGTCGCTCTCGCCCGCTCCGGTTTTCGCCGGGATGATCTTGGAATCCGCGATGACGAGCTCGACCGTGTCGATATAGGGCAGCTGGTGGCCCGCGGGATCGATGCGGTGGAAATAGGGATTGCGCTCGAAGACGAAGCGGTCCGCCGGCGGCCGGGTCTTGAGCACCCAGGGATCGAGCACCGGCAAATCGGGATTATCGGTGTGGTAGGGACGGAACAGCTTGGTGTGCAGTGCCGTCCAATTTCTTACGCGGTACTGCTTGACGAGGTCGTCGAGCGCCTTCTCGTCCGCGTATTTGGCGTTGAATTGCCGCATGTAGTGGGCAGGTGCGTAAATGTAGAGCGGATCCGGCCCGGCGAGCGTCGGCAGGAAGAGCGGGTTGGGCTTCGCCCAGCTGTACCGCACGGTCTGGGGATCGATCACCTCGAAGCTCGGCGGCTTGCCGTCGACCAGCATCTGCTCGGGGAGGCCCGCGGTGTAGAGCTTCTTGTTCGAGGCCATGTCCTCGAACCAGTAGCGGAAGTCCTCGGCGGTGAAGGGCTGTCCATCCGACCATTTGTGCCCGGGGCGCAGGTGAAACGTGAAAACGCGCCCGTCCTCGACGTCGACGGACTGCGCGATGTCCGGCTCCAGCTTGTAGTCGGGCGTATAGACGACGAGGCGCGTATAGCCGTAGACCACCATCATGCGGGTGTCCTTGGCGCTCGCCATCAGCATATGCAACGAGCCGCCGGGAGTGCCGAGCTCGACCGGCCGGATCACCAGCGCATCCGATGGCAGCCGCTCTGTCACGGGCGGCAAGGTGCCGGCCTTGACCGCCTCCTCGAGCGCGGGCGTTTCCTTGGGCTCGACCGCCTGTGCATGAGCCGCGGGCAGCGCCACGAGGCAGACCACGGCGAGGAGCGGCAGCAGCTTTCTCATTGAGCGGCCTCGAGATGTTGCTCGGCGGCTTGGACGAAATGACCCCCGCCGATGTCCACCAGCTCGGGGCGATGCTCGGCATCGACGCGGAACGGCAGCGGCCAAGCCGCGGGGTCCGAGGCCTTGTCCTCCATCAGCCCCGCGAAATCGAGCCGGCGATCGAGATCGGGCGCGGGCACGGCGG
>DATMMM010000304.1:0-6518 GCA_035569735.1 Allostellaceae bacterium
CAGGTCGAGCACCGTGCGGCCATCGGACATGCCGGCGCCAAACTCCTTGAACTCACGCGCGAGCACCCGCTTCTGGTAGCCGTCGTGCCAGGATTCGACATAGGTGAAACGGCCCGTCAGCGGCAGCTTGCGCTTGCCGTCGACGTTGGAGCCGTCCTCCACCGTCCAGCCGGTGAAAGCGCGCGCGCTCTCGTAGACGTCCTCGTCGATATAGCCCTCGGGCGCGCCCTTGAGGGCGCCCGGCACCTGGCGCCAGCGGTCGTAGCGGTCGTTGAGATAGGCGCCGCGCCCCAATGTGTGCAGCTCGAAGAGCTCCCGTAATTCTCGTTGGCTGAACCCGCCCGAGAGGTGCGGTTGGAGAGGTAGTAGAGCATCGCGGTGCTGGTCGCGGCCGCCTCGAGGAATTGCCGGAAATTGCCGAGGCTGTGCCGGCGGATCACGTCGCGGTCGTAGGTAGGGAGCGCTACCGAGACTTCCTCGGAGCCCCAGGCATCCACATTGAAGTGATCGTGCCAGAAGCTCACGAGCACCTCGCGCAGCTGCCAGCGGCTGTGCACCGCGCGCAGGATGGTGGCTGCCATCACTTCCTCGCGCGGCCGGCGCCGCTCCGCGCCGTCCATGTCTTGGCGTTTCTCGATCAGCGGCCAAGCGGCCTCGATCGGCTTCTCCAGATAGGCGATCGGCCGGAGCTCGTCGACCGCGGGCCATTTCGGATTTGCGGGGTATCTGACGCGAAGCATCAGCCGCGCCAGGCGCTCGCGCACGGCTTGATCCTGGTCCTCGCGCGGTGCCAGCTGCTCGTCGACCCACGGCGCGAGGCCGCGAGACATGACTTGCCCGACCTCGTCGGGCCGCGCGCCGTAACCCGCGCGCCCCAATGCCGAGATCACCCACTCCGGTGTCAACGGACCCATCGTCCTCGTCTCCGGCGTCGCTCGGTCCTTCGAGCGCCAAGCCTACTGGTTCTACATACGGAACGGGCGGGCCCGCTATCCCCTTCCCCGAGAATTTGACGGATCACGCGTCGGCGTCGGGGTCTACGACGTTCAGGATTACCGGCCAGTAATTCCGGCCGAAGCCGCGCGCGCTCGCGGCGTCGAGACGGCGTCGCGTGACCTCGGCACCCTCTGCGGCGACCCCGGCTTCGCGCGCGAGCTCGAGCGCATAGGCCAGATCCTTCCGGGCGTAGTCGACGCCGAAGGCATCCTCGGGGAAGCGGCGCGGCAGCATCGCTTTCATCCCATGGTTGCGCAGCGCGAAGCTGTCGGACGAGCCCTTCGAGAGCGTCTCGAGCAGTAGGCGCTCGTCGACCCCGGCGCGCCGCCCGATCGCGAGCGCTTCCGCGAGCGCCGACCCGATCTCGAACAGCATCATGTTGTTGAGGAGCTTCACCACCTGCCCGCAGCCGACGGGACCGCAGAGCGTGACCTCGGTGCCCATGCATTCGAGGGACGGCCGGATGCGCGCGAACAGCTCCGGCGCGGCACCCACCATGATGCTGAGCGTGCCTTTTTGCGCGGCCTCGCGCGTGCGCGCGACGGGCGCATCCGCGTAAGCGAGCCCGGCGGCATTGCACCGCAATGCCACCTCCCGGGTAAGGCGCACGGGCGACGTGCTGCAATCGACGACAGTGGCTACCCGGCGCCGCCCCCTGCCGATAATCTCCCCGCAGACCGCCTCGACTTCCTGGCCGCCCGGTACCGAGAGGAAGAGCAGGTCCGCGCGCTCGGCGACCTCCGAGACCGAGCCGCAGGCGTGGACACCCGCCGCTGCGAGGCGATCGAGCGGCGTCCTCCGGAGATCGGCCGCATAGACCGGATGCCCGCTCTTGCGCGCGAGGTTCTCGCACATGGGCTCGCCCATCACGCCGAGACCGATGAAGCCCAACGTCTCGATGGCGACCATGACGATGTCCTCTCGATATCAGCTCTGCGCGCGAATGCGATTCAACACTGGCAGGATGTAGCGGCGGAATTGCTCGGGGTTCTCGCTCATGGGGAAGTGGCCGAGCTCTTTCATCACCACCACCTCCGCGCCCGCGATCTCTGCCGCCGTGCGCCGCGTGTCCTCCGGCGTGCAGGAGAAATCGTATTCGCCCGTGAGCAGATAGAGCGGGCAGACGCGCGTGTCGATGGCGCCGACGCGTCCGCGGAGATCGCCGTCGACGCGGTAGAAATGCAGGTCGCCCTTGAACACGCCGGGACCGCCTTGCATGTACATCCAGAGCGTCTCCCAGCGCGCGACCTTCGGGCTCTGCGGCGCGAGGAGCCCCGAGAGCAGCCCGGCGCAGACTTCGCCACCATGGACGTCGGGCCGATGGAGCCAGGTCGTGTCGTACCACGGCGTCTGGAAATCCGCGGCCTCGAGACCGATGAGCGCGCGGAACTCCGCGGCATGGGCGATCGCCAGGTTGAGCACGATGCGGCCGCCGATCGAGCAGCCCAGCACCACCGGCTTCTCGAGCTCCAGCGCCGCGCAGAAAGCTCGGATCGCCTCCGTGTAGCCCGCCGTGGTGAGGCGATACTCCTCGCGCTCCCAGCCGTCGGGCGGCGTGGACTTGCCGTGCCAGGGCGGGTCGAAGGCGAGCACGCGATAATGATCCGTCACCGCGCGATCGACCATGAGATGGCGGAACTGCCGGCCATCGGCGCCGGCGGTGTGCAGGCACAGCAGCGGAATTCCTTTGCCGGCTTCCTCGAAATAGATTCGGTGCGCGTGGCCGCCGAGGGTCAGATGCAGATAGCGGCCGATGATGGGATCGATCGCGGCAGCCATCCTCAGCTCCTTCCGCCGAGCCGGCGCGGCGCCGCCAGCACATCCTTGATGTAGAAGAGGTTCGCCATCAGCGGGTGCAGATCACCCTCGATGGCAATGAGCCCGCGCTTCGACAGCGCGAACAGGTCGTGATAGCCGGGTGGCGGTATTTTCTGCCAAAACCGGTGCCACGCATCGGCGTTGCCGCGGAGCGCGAAGCGCCACGACGGCATGACGAAAGGGCCCTGCTCGACCCGATCGATGCGGCCGTCGCGCACTTCGACGAGATACTCGGTCTCGCCGACCGCCACGAGAAAGCGCGTGGAGAGAAAGCGCCCGCGCCGCACCAGCACCGGATCGCCGTTCACGAGCTCGGGCAGGCTCTCGAGCATAGGTCCCTCCGCGGCGACGGTCGCCCCGACGATCACGCCTGCGGCAGACGCGGCGTCTTCATGAACTGCGAGCGGTCGGCGGATTTGACGGCGGCGAGGCGCGGCCGCTCGTCGCGCGCGAGCGTGAGCGGCACCTCGACACCTGCGGCGCCCAGCGCCCAGACCTGGCGGTAGAGCTCGGCGAGGCTGGTGACCTCCTGATCGCCCACCGTCAGGATCACGTCGCCCTTGCGGATGCCGACCTGCTGCGCCGGCCCCCTCGGCGAAAGTCCGACCACCACTACGCGCCCCTCGGTCTCGGCGGCGTAGATGCCGAGCCATGGCCGTGCCGGTCGCGGCACGCGGCCATAGGCCAGCAGGTCCTTCAGGATCGGCTTCAGCGCGTCGATTGGCACGATCATGTTGAGGTCCTGCGCGGGCCCGCCGTCCACCGACTGCTGCACGAAGAGCGAGCCGATGCCCGCGAGCGCGCCATCGCGCGCGATCAGCGCGGCGCCGCCCCAGTTCGGATGGGCGGGCGCGGTGAACAGCGCCTCGTCCAGCAGATACTCCCAATAGCCCGCGAACTCCCGGCGCACCATCACCTGCGCCGAAATGGAGCGCCGCCGCCCGCCGGCGCCGCCCACGATGACGGGCTCGCCGACGGCGAGATCAGCCGCGCTGCCGATCTGCAGCGGCGGGGCATCGAACCGGCCCAGCGCCTGCACCAGGCCGAACCCGGTCTCATAATCGTAGGCCAACGCGTGTCCCGCGAGCGCCTGCCCTTCGTTCGAATAGAGCCAGATGCTGTCGGCTTCGCTCATGAGATAGCCGATGGTGAGGACGAGGCCGTTCTCCTTGATCAGCACCGCGTTGCCGGCACGCTCGGTGCCGAGCGTCGACGCGGAGAATGCGTCCTGGGGCACCGTTGCCTCGAGCCGCAGCACGGCGTTGAGCGCGCGGTCGAGATCGAAGGTGAAGTCCTCCGGCCGCGGACGCACGTCGGCCGGTATCTCCCAATCGGTCTTCTTCTCAGCCATGAGCTGGATTCTTCACCGGGACCGCCGGGCTGGCAAGCCCTTCAAGCGGCAGGCGCCCCCGATCGGACCGCGTTGCCGATGAGATAGTCCGCGAAATCCACAGGCTTGAGCTTGAGCTCGATGCGCTCCGCCTCGCCCGCGAGCGCGCGGCTCACGAGGATATGGTTCTCGACATGAGCCGGCAACACCTTGAACACGCCCACGGCACCCCGGAGCTTGGGATAGAGGTTGGGGTCGATCAGCTTCTCCTTGCGCGAGACGCGCTCGATCGCCTCGGCCTCGGTCAGGCCCTCGACGGACTGTTTCTTCACCAGCTGCCAATCCGTCTCGCCGGCCCAACCCGCGGCGGCGAGCGCCTTCGGGTTCTCGTCGGTCAAGCCCAGCTTGAAGACATGCTTGCTGAGGCCCACGTCGAAGGCCCATTTGCTGAGCTTGCTGCTGCGCGCCACGTAGATCGTCGCCACGAGCCCGCGCGCCTCAAGCCGCAAGCCACTGCCGGAGCGCGGCCGTGACGGTGACGGGCTTCTCCAACGTGGAGAGGTGTCCGCAATCCTCCACGACGACGAGTTTGGCGCCCGGCACCAGCCCCGCGATCTCCTCGTGGAGGGCGAGCGGCGTCAGCGCGTCCTGGCGTCCGCACAGGACGAGCGTCGGACACGCAATGCGGCGCAAATCTTCGCGACCGTCGGGCCGGCCCATGATCGCCCTTTGCTGGTGCAGGAACGCTTCCTTGCCGACGCGCTCGGCCATGCCCATGACGATCTCGGTGAGCGGCTTGTCCTCGTGCCGCGCCGCATGGATGAGGAGCGGCAGCAGCCGGGGCGTCACCCCCTTGAACTCGCCCTTCTCCGAGAGCTCGATGAGGCCGCGCCGGCGCGCGGCCTGCTCCGGCGCGTCGGCGCGGGCGGAGGTGTCGAGGAGCGCCAGTTTGGCGACCCGCTCGGGAGCCTGGCGCATGATCTCTTGTGCGACATAACCGCCCATGGAGAGGCCCGCGAGCGCGAAGCTTGGCGGCGCCGCCGCAAGTGCCCGGCGCGCCATGGCACCCAGCGTGTCATCCTTGGTGAGGTCGATGACAAGGGGCTCAGCGACCGCGCCCAGCCCCTCAACCTGCGCGCGCCAGAGCGCCGCATCGCAGAGCAGCCCGGGTAGCAGGATCAGCGGGATTTTCTGTGGCATGGCATGATCTTGGCGCCAAATGGGGGTTTGGCTCAAGCCCGCCCGCAAGATGCCTCGGGCAGCGGTCTGGCTGGCGAGCAGCTCCGGCCGCGCGGTCTACCGTCATCATTTCGACGCGAAAGTAATTGACAATTAACGATATCGGGCCAAATAAGAGCCAGCTAAAGAGGAATAACAATGTATGGAAAGTAGTATCCGCTGATGAGTTTTGCCGACCTCGGGCTTTCGCCCGAAGTTCTTCAAGCCGTGCGCGACGCCGGCTACGAGACCCCCACCCCAATCCAAGTACAAGCCATTCCTTACGTGCTCATGGGCCGCGACGTCTTGGGCTGCGCCCAGACCGGCACCGGCAAGACCGCCGGCTTCACGCTCCCCATGCTCGATATTCTCGCTGCCGGCCGCGCGCGGGCGCGCATGCCGCGCTCGCTGATCCTGGAGCCCACGCGCGAGCTCGCCGCGCAAGTCTCGCAAGCCTTCGAGACCTACGGCAAGCACCACAAGCTCAGCATGGCGCTGCTGATCGGCGGCGAGAGCTTCACCGATCAGGAGAAGAAGCTCGACCGTGGTGTCGACGTGCTGATCGCGACACCCGGACGGCTGCTCGACCTGATCGACCGCGGCAAGATCCTGCTGTCGGACACCAAGCTCCTGGTGATCGACGAGGCCGACCGCATGCTCGACATGGGCTTCATCCCCGACGTCGAGCGGATCGTGAGCTTCATCCCGAAGATCCGGCAGACGCTGTTCTTCTCGGCCACCATGCCGCCGGAGATCCGGCGCCTCGCCGACGCGTTCCTGATGAACCCGAAAGAGATTTCCGTGGCGCCGCCGGCGTCCCCTGCCGAGACCGTGCTGCAGGCCTTGCTGGTGGTCGATCCCATGGACAAGCGCGAGGCGCTCCGCCGCCTGCTCCAGCATGAGGACGTCAAGAACGCGCTCATTTTCTGCAACCGCAAGCGCGACGTGGACATTCTCTATCGCTCGCTCGCCAAGCAGGGCTTCGACGTGGCGGCGCTGCACGGCGACATGCCGCAATCCAAGCGCACCGAGACGCTGGAGCGCTTCAAGAACAGCGAGATTAAGCTCCTGGTCGCGAGCGATGTGGCTGCGCGCGGCCTCGACATCCAGGGCTTGTCCCATGTCTTCAATTTCGACGTGCCGCACCATGCCGAGG
>DATMMM010000305.1:0-10609 GCA_035569735.1 Allostellaceae bacterium
AGCCGATGATGCGGCACGCCGGCGACATAGACCTGATGCGTGTTGTTGCCGCCGCCGGTCAAGCCGATGTCGGTCTCGCGCGCTTCACCCGGCCCGTTGACGACGCAGCCGATCACCGACAGCGTCAGCGGCGTGGTGATATGCGCCAGCCGCTCTTCCAAGACCTCGACGGTCTTGATCACCTGGAATTGCTGCCGCGCGCAGGACGGGCAGGAGATCACCGTCACGCCGCGCCGGCGCAGGCCGAGCGATTTCAGCATGTCGTAGCCGACCTTGATCTCCTCGACCGGGTCGGCCGACAGCGAGACCCGGATCGTGTCGCCGATCCCGGCCCATAGCAGCATGCCGAGGCCGATCGAGGATTTGACCGTGCCGCTGCGCAGCCCGCCGGCCTCGGTGATGCCGAGATGCAGCGGATAGTCGCAGGCCTCTGCCAGTTGCTGGTAGGCCGCGACGGCGAGAAACACGTCGGACGCCTTGCAGGAGATCTTGAACTCGAAAAAGTCGTTGTCCTCGAGGATCTTTGCGTGCGTAAGCGCGCTCTCCACCATCGCCTCGGGGCAAGGCTCGCCGTAGCGCTCGAGAAGGTCCCTCTCGAGCGAGCCGGCGTTGACACCGATCCGCATCGAGCAGCCGTGATCCTTTGCGGCCTTTACGACCTCGCGCACCCGCTCGGAGGAGCCGATGTTGCCGGGATTGATGCGCAGGCACGCGGCTCCCGCCTTGGCGGCCTCGATCGCCCGCTTATAGTGGAAATGAATGTCGGCGACGATCGGCACCTCCGAGCGGCGCACGATCTCTTTGAGGGCGGCGGTCGAGCCTTCGTCAGGACAGGACACGCGGACGATGTCGGCGCCCGCGCGCGTGAGCTCGTCGATTTGCCGAATCGTCGCCTCGGCATCCGTGGTGAGGGTATTGGTCATGGATTGGACGGTTATCGGCGCATCGCCGCCGACCAGGACTTTCCCCACCCGGACCTGTCGGCTCTTGCGTCGTTGAATCTCGCGATAGGCTCGCACCGTCATGGGGAACTGCTCCTGGCTGGCGGCTCGCACGGTACCGGCTAGGGGGACCGATATGCGCCGCCTTATAGCGCGTTTCCGGATCAGCGGCAAAACGCGAAGGCTGGGCCCACCAAGTCCACCCTAAAGCTGTCGACGAATTTTAGAGATAGGCGGGCCGCTGGATTGTTAAACTAGGCGTGACAGTTAAGCGCGGCATGTTCCGAAATCCGAGCTCCCTGAGCTCGGTTGCTCCGGAAGCTATTGGACGCTCTTGGCTGCCGCGCCCGCGGCCAAGATCGCCCGCGGATCGATAGCCACCGTTTTTCTAAGTAGGTCAACCACTTGTGGACCCACCAGCAGCCTGCCGTCGACCGATACCTCAAGACCTTTGGCGTTGCCGACCCGCATGGTCAATCCGGGCTTGTCCGGCATCCGATAGACGTCTCCTGGGCGGAGCATGCGCTTGAACAGCATGGTTTCGCCATCACGGACCTCCAGCCAGCAATCGCCGGTCGCCCGCAACGCGATCCGATAGGGACCGCTCGTAACCCCGAAAAGATGCGCAGGATCGATGGGCGTCGCGGCCGGGGCTGCGGCCGGAGCGGGCAGACTCGCCATTTGGCTGCCGGGAGGGGGTGGCGGCAAACCATGGGGTTGCGCTGGCACGGCCTGTGCCCGGGCCTGCGCCAATAGGATGGAGTGGGAAATCGCAGTTTCAGATGCCGACTGGGGCGCTGGTGCGGGCAGAGGCGCCGGTGGTTGGCTGGCTGGCGCCGCGCTGGCAGCGGCAGCCGTCGTGGGCGGTGCTGCAGCCATCGTGGGCGGAGCGACCGTGGCGGGCACTGCCGTCACCGCGGGGGGTCGCGCCGCGGCAGCGGCATCGCCGGGCGGCTGCGGGGTCGCGAGGGTGGCTTCCGCCGGCGGCGCCAACAGCGCCGCCGGCACCGCGGCAACCTGCTCGGACCGGCCGTGATCGCCGGCCGACATGTAGAACCAGATGCCATATCCGCAGAGGCCGATGATCACGCCGCCCAGCAGGATGGTGCTGCCAGGTACGCTCCGCTCGCTCACCGGCATCGGGAAACTCAAGTCGTGCTTGAATTCCTGACCGTCGATCTCCTGCTTGAACCGACGGACCATCTCGGGCCCGTCGAGGCCGAGATATTCCGCATAGGTGCGGATGAACCCTATCGCGTAGGCGCCGCCAGGCAGCTCCTGGTATCGCCCGTCCTCGATTGCCTGAAGATGGGACGCCCGGATCCGCAGCGCGGCCCCGATCTGTCCAACGTCCCGGCCAAAGCCCTGCCGGGCTTGGCGCAGCAGCGCCCCGACGCTCTGCGAGCGCTTGAGCGCCGCGTTACTGAGATCGAACTCGTCCTCAAATTCGGTATCGTCAGCGCCGTCGCGACTGAATCGCGAAAGAAACCCCATTCGCGCGAACCTCTCCGCTCTTCCCCGAGGGCCGAACTCCCTGGATCCTCGTCGGCCGAATCTCCCGGCCCGACCGGAGCCGTATTTTTTTATCAGTTGCGGCGGGCTATCGCAACGCCCGCCACAGGCTCAGGCAGGAAATCTTCGCAGATTTCGATTGATTCTTGGTTAAATCGCGACCCCATGGTCCCGCGCAAAGGCCCTGAGCTTGGGGCGCAGGCTGTGGTCGGGCGCGCCGATGTGGAGGCTCAGGAACTCCTCCAACGGCGCCAATGTCAGGCTCCGTACCATTGCCTTTACGGGGCCGATACCCCCCGCGTTCATGGAGAGCGTGCGCAGGCCCAAGCCGACCAGCGCCATGGCGTCGAGCGGCGAGCCCGCCATCTCGCCGCAGACACTCAGCGCGACGCCATGCTCGCGCGCCGCGCGTGCGACCTCGCCGATAGCGCGCAGGAAACCCGGCGCCAGGGTGTCATAGCGATCGGCGAGGCGGGGATTGCCGCGGTCGCTCGCGAACAGGAACTGCGCGAGATCGTTGGTGCCGATGGACACGAAGTCGACGCGCGGGAGCAGCATGGGGAGCTGGAACAGCAGCGCGGGCACTTCCAGCATGACGCCGATCTTGACGGCGCTCGGCATGCCTCCCCCGCGCTTGCGCTCGCGCTGAAGCTCCGTCTGCAGGATCGCGCGGGCGGCCTCGAACTCCGCGACCTCCGCCACCATGGGAAACATGACCCGGAGCGGGTGTCCGGCGCTTGCGCGCAACAGCGCGCGCACCTGCTGGCGCAGCATCGCGGGACGATCGAGCGAGATGCGCAGCGCCCGCCAACCCATGGCCGGATTCTCGTCCTCCGTCTCGGGCAAATAGGGCAGCAGCTTGTCGCCGCCGATGTCGAGGGTGCGGAACACCACCGGACGGTCCCGCGCCTGCTCGAAGACGCGGGCATAAAGCTCAACCTGCGCTTTGACGCCCGGAAACGTATTCCGGATCATGAACGGCAATTCGGTGCGGAAGAGCCCGATGCCGACCGCTCCCGTCTCGTCGAGATAGGGCAGATCGAGCGTGAGGCCTGCGTTGAGCTGCAGGTCGATGGCGACACCGTCTCGCGTCGCCGCCGGCAGCGCGCGCACCGCGGCGTAGCGGGCGCGCTCGCCGAGCCTAACCTTGATCGCCTGCTCGACCGCCTGAAGGATGTCCTCGCTGGGCCGCACCAGGACCTGCGCCTCGTCTCCGTTCACCACCAGTAAGTCGCCCATCTCGATGCGCTGCAGTGCGCCCCGCAACCGCCCCACCATCGGAATGTCGAGCGCCCGCGCGACGATCGCGACGTGAGCAGTGGCGGATCCCTCCTCGAGCGCCACCGCGCGCAGCCGGCGGCGGTCGTAGTCCAGGAGCTCCGCGGGCCCGAGCGAGCGCGCCACGAGCACGAACTCCTCCGGCAGCTCCGAGAGCGAGGCCGAGATCGGCTTGCCTGCGAGATGCTGGAGCAGGCGGTTGGTGAGATCCTCCAGATCCATCAGGCGCTCGCGGATATAGGGGTCGCTCGCCTGGTTCATGCGATGCCGGGTATCGTCCTGCACCTTCTGCACCGCAGCCTCGGCGGTGAGGCCGCTGCGCACCGCCTCGCGGATGCGCTGGATCCAGCCGCGGTCCGCGGCGAACATGCGGTAGGTCTCGAGGATATCGCGATGCTCGCCGCCGCGGGCGATGTCGCTCTCGGCGAGCAGCGCGTCGATCGCGCTCTGCATGGACGAGACCGCCGCGCGCAATCGTTCCAGCTCCGTCTCCGGATCCTCCGCCACCACCTGCTTGATCAGCACGCGCGGCTCGTGGATCACGGCCGAACCCAGGGCGAGGCCGGGGTTGAGGCGCACTCCGTCGAGACGCACGGGGAGCAGCCCGATGCCATCGCCGGGCACGCGCTCGTTGGGGCTGACGAGCTCGCCGCTCGCGGCGAGCTCCGCCAGAACCATCGCGATAGTCTGGAGCGTCTCGACCTCGTCCTCCGCGTAATGCCGCTGGGTGCGGTTCTGCACGGCGAGCACGCCCAGCACGCGATCGCCGCGCACGATCGGCACGCCCATCATCGAGTGATAGATCTCCTCGCCGGTCTCGGGCCGGTAGGCGAAATCGGGATGCGATTGGGCGTCGGCGAGCGCGAGCGGCCGCGCGGTGGCGGCGATGACGCCGACGATGCCCTCGCCGACCCGGAGCCTCGTGCGGTGCACCGCTTCCGGGCGCAGGCCCTCGGTCGCGAACAGCTCGAGCACCTCGCCCGCCCGCAGGATGTAGCAGGAGCACACCTCCGCCACCATGTCGGCGGCGATCAGGCGCACGATGGTGTTGAGGCGTACCTGTGCGGTTCCCGAGCCGGCCATCACGTCCCGGAGCCGGCGCAGGAGCCGTCGGGAGCCGGTGATGGCGGGACTCGGTTCCATCACCCGCCTGCCCTGGCCCGTCCTACGTCAGGGGCTCTTCGCCGGGCACCGGGCCCTGCTTCATCGGGCTCGAGATCGCGGGCCACGAGGGTGGCCACCGCCTGCTCCACCAGCTCGCCGAGAATCTCGGCGGTGGATTGCTCGCGCGTCACCAATCCGACGCTCTGGCCCGCCATGACCGAGCCCGTCTCGACATCACCGTCGATCACGGCGCGGCGGAGCGCGCCCGCCCAGAAATGCTCGATCTCGAGTTGGCCGTCCTTCTGCGAGACCTCGCCGCGATTGAAGCGGTCGACGATGCCTCGCTGCGCCTCCAGAAAGCGCTGCGTGCCCTGGTTCGCGAGCGCGCGTACGGGGATCACCGGGAACCGGCCATCGAGCTGGATCGAGGGCACGGCGTCCCGCGCGCCGGCGCGGATGAAGGCCTGCTTGAAGCGCGGGTGCGCGATCGATTCATGAGCGCAGACGAAGCGCGTCCCGAGCTGCACACCGGAGGCGCCCATCTCCAGATAAGAGACGATTGCCTCCCCCCTGCCGATGCCGCCAGCGACGAACACCGGCACGTCTCGGACGTGCGGCAGGATCTCCTGCGCCAGCACCCCGGTCGAGACCGGGCCGATGTGGCCGCCCGCCTCCATGCCCTCGATCACGATGGCGTCGGCACCCATGCGTACGAGCTTGCGCGCGATCGCGAGCGCCGGCGCAAAGCAGAGCAGCTTCGCGCCGCCACCCTTGATGCGCTGCACCGCCGCCGCGGCGGGGAGCCCGCCGGCCAGTACCACATGGCCCACGCGCTGACGCACGCAGACGTCGATGAGCTCGTTGAGCTGAGGATGCAGCGTAATGAGGTTGACGCCGAATGGCCGGTGCGTCAGGGCAAAGGTAGCGGCAATCTCGGCCTCGAGCTGATGGGGATTCATCGAGCCGCAGGCGATGACGCCGAAGCCGCCCCCGTTCGAGATCGCCGCCACCAGATTGCGCTCGGAGACCCAGGTCATCGCGCCGCCCATGATCGCGAGCTCGGTGCCCAGGAACTCTGAGCCGCGCCGCCAGAGCCGGTCGAGCCGGCGCCGTGCACGCTCGCGCGCGTCACTACTGCCGGGCCCGCCCTGCCCGTCCGCCTCGGGCTTGGTGCCGGCCTCGCGCTCCGCGGTCTTCGTCATGCGTCAATCAGCGTCGAGGCCGTAGGCCGTGTGCAGGGCGCGGACCGCCAGCTCGGTGTAGTCCTCTGCGACCAGCACGCTCACCTTGATCTCGGATGTGGAGATCACTTGGATGTTAATGCCTTTGTTAGCAAGCGTCTGGAACATCTCCTTGGCAACGCCCGCGTGGCTGCGCATGCCGACGCCGATCACCGAGATTTTCACCACGTTTGGGTCAGGCTTGAGGGCAGCGAAGCCGAGCTCGCCGCGCTTCGCCTCCAGCACTTTCACCGCGCGCTCGAGATCCGCCTTGGCGACGGTAAAGGTGAGATCGGTAAAGCGGCCATCCTCGGATACGTTCTGCACGATCATGTCGACGTTGATCGAATGGTCGGCGAGCGAGCCGAAAATCGCCGCCGCGACGCCCGGCCGGTCGGCGACCTTGAGCAGCGTGATCTTCGCTTCGTCGCGATTGTAGGCGATACCGCTCACCACGCGCTTTTCCACGATCTCGTCCTCGTCTACCACCAGAGTTCCCGGCCCATCCGTGAAGCTCGACAGCACCTGCACGCGCACGCGATGGTTCATCGCCATCTCGACCGAGCGGGTCTGCAATACCTTGGCGCCCTGCGAGGCGAACTCCAGCATCTCCTCGTAGGTAATTCTATCGAGCTTCCTGGCCTTCGCAACGATGCGGGGATCGGTGGTGTAGACCCCGTCAACGTCCGTGAAGATGTCGCAGCGGTCGGCCTGGAGCGCCGCGGCTAGCGCCACCGCGGAGGTGTCGGAACCGCCGCGCCCCAAAGTGGTGATCCGGTTGTCGGGACCCAGACCCTGGAACCCCGCGACCACCGCCACCTGCCCCTCGCCCATGCGGCGGATCACCTCTTCTCTCGGGATCTCCTGGATGCGCGCCTTGCCGTGGACGCCGTCAGTGCGGATCGGCATCTGCCAGCCGAGCCAGGAGCGGGCGTTGACGCCGATGTCCTGCAACGCGAGCGCCAGCAAGCCCGCAGTGACCTGCTCGCCCGAGGCCACCACCACATCGTACTCGCGCGCGTCATGCAGACGACTCGTCTCGCTGGTCCAGCCCACCAGCTGGTTGGTGACCCCGGCCATCGCCGAGACGACCACGGCGACCTCGCTTCCCGTGTCGACTTCGCGCTTCACCCGCTCAGCGACGGCCTTGATGCGCGCGACGTCGGCTACCGAGGTGCCGCCGAATTTCTGCACGATGCGCGCCATCAGCCGTCGAGTCCGCGGGGGTGAAGCGATGTCACAGTGGCCGGATTGCCCCCCAAAGGGCGCCCATACATACTCTCGCGAGCGCCAGCGAGGCAAGCATACGCAACCTGTGGATCGGTCTCAGGTTCCCCAATGACCCCAGCGTCCCCCAGCATCGATGTCGCGGAGGTCGAGCGCTTCTCCGCGCTCGCTGAGACATGGTGGGATCCCAAGGGATCGATGGCGCCGCTTCATCGGCTCAACCCGGCGCGCCTGGGTTTCCTCCGCCAGACGCTGGCCGCGCATTTCGGTCGCGATGCCAGGAGCCTCAGCCCGTTCGATGGCTTGCGCATCGTCGACATCGGCTGCGGCGGCGGGCTGATTTCGGAGCCCTTGGCACGGCTTGGAGCGGTCGTGACCGGCATCGATGCCGCCGAGGCGAATATCGCGGTGGCTCGCGCCCATGCTCGCGGCGCCGATCTCGAGGTCGACTATCGCCAGGCGAGCGCCGAGGAGCTGTCGGCGGCGGGCGAGCGGTTCGATGCGGTGCTGGCGCTCGAGGTCGTGGAGCATGTCGCCGACCTCGACGCATTCTTGGCGGCCGCCGCGGCGCTCGTGCGGCCCGGCGGCGCTTTCATAGCCTCCACTCTGAACCGCACGCCCAGGAGCCTACTCTTTGCGATCGTGGGCGCCGAATACGTGCTGGGCTGGCTGCCGCGCGGCACGCATCGCTGGGACCGGTTCCTGAAACCCTCGGAATTGGCCGCGGCCTTGCGCCGGCGCGGGTTGCAAGCTCGGGACATCCGCGGGCTCGTTTACGATCTGTTGGCACGCGAGTGGCGGCTTGGGCGCGATCTCGGGGTTAATTATCTGATCTTCGCTGTGCGTCCCACGGGCTGATCCTCTCGCGGGCGCAACATCCGCTCGACAGCGCGTCCGCCCTTGCTCCAAGCGCATTTCACCCGTAAGAAAGACGGTGGTGCCGGCCGGCAGATCGCCCCCCGGTGGGTGCCGGGCGAAGCGCCCAGGGGGAGGGCGGAGAGCCGCTGGTGAGTCCATGACCAATTTCCGGCCGCCCGAGGGCGATATGCCGCCTGGCGATAGCACGCGCCTGACTGGCACCATAAAGTGGTTCAATCGCAACAAGGGGTTTGGCTTCATCGTCGCCGCGGATGGTGGCGGCGACGTGTTCCTGCCTTTGGCCGTGCTCGAGCGCTCGGGTTTCACTGAGGCGCCCGAGGGCGCCACGGTCACCTTCGATTGCGCTCAGGGTGCCAAGGGCAGAGCCGCCGTTGCGGTGCTCAATATCGACAGCTCCACGGCGCAACCGTCGCGGCCCCATCCGCGCGAGCGCGGCGGCGAGGGCCGCGGACCCGCGGAATCCTTGGATGGCGTGGTGAAGTGGTACGATCCCGCGCGGGGCTTCGGCTTCGTGGTGGCAAACGACGGCGGCAAGGACGTCTTCGTGCATGTGACCGCGCTGCGGCGCTCGGGCATCGAGATGCTGGCGCCGGGCCAGCACGTCCGCATGATGGTGTCGGAAGCGCCGCGCGGCCGCGAGGCCTCGTCGGTCAAGCTGATCTGAGACTGGCGGGGCGGCCTACATTCCAAACCCGCAGACCGCCCAAGAACGCACCCGCCGCAACGATCGCGAATCCCAGCGTGTAGCTGCCGCTCAGGCTCACCACGGCACTGAAGAGCGCGGGGCCCAGCACGATGCCGAGGAACGTCACGGAGAGCGCGCCGCCCGTGGCGGCGCCCGCAGCGCCTGAAGGCGCGATCGCCGCGACTTCCGCGAGGTAGACGCCGTTCCAGCTTAGACCGGTCAATCCCAGCATCGCGGTCGCCGCGAAGATCGAGGGCAGCGGCCAGGCGGAGGAGATGAGGCCGGTGGCGACCGAAGCCGCCGCCATGCCGATACCGAGCAGCGCCAGCACCCGCCCCGCCCTGAGGAAGCGATCGGCGACCCAGCCGAGCAGGATGCGGCCGACGATGCCCGCGCCTTGCGCCACAGCCATCACGATCCCCGCAGTGACCAGCGGCATGCCCGCACGCTCGGTGAGAAAGGTGACCAGGAAGGTCGCGAGCGAGAGTTGGGTCGCGGCGAAGGTCGTGGAGGAGAGTGCGAGCCGTCGGAGCGTGGGTGTGCGCAGGACCAGACGAATCCCCGCGAGCGGGCTTCGTGCCGCCACGGGGCCGACATTGTCCCGCGAGTCGAAGCGCGACCGCATCGGCTCGACGGCGAGCGCCAGGGCGAGGCTCGCGCCGGCGACGGCGAGCGCCGCGCCCCGCCAGCCGATCATCAGGGCCAAGGGCGCCGCTATGAACCCCGCGAGCGCGCCGCCGACTGGCACGCCCGTTTGCTTCAGCGAGAACACCAGGGAGCGCCGGTCGGGTGGGGTTTGGCGGATCAGAATGTGAGAGCTCGCGGGCGTCACCGGGCCATAGCCCAGCCCCATCAACACCGCACCCAGTACGATGGCAGGCAGGATCGCGAGCGATGCCACGGCCATGCCGGCGGCGCAGACGGCGAGGCACCACTGGCTCAGGCGCAATGGACCGATGCGCGCCAGCAGTGCACCGCTGCCGGCAGAGGACAGGATGGCGCCCGCATAGACCAGCGCCGTGAAGAGCCCGATGCGCTCGCTGGCAACACCGATATCGGGTGCAGCGAGCGCCGCCAGCACGGGCGGCGTCAGCACCGTCATGGAGACGAGCGCCTGGACGGCGAGGGTGGCGATCAGGGCAAGCATCGGGCGGGACGCCCAATCTGGGCCGCGGCGGTTCGCCGGGTCAATGAGGCGATCAAGGAAGCGCCCAGGTCCAAGCTCTAAGGTATTGCCATCGTAATGCGGGACGATAGGTCAATGGCTATGACGGGACCCCGCCTCGGGCGCGACATCACGGTAGTGTTGGTGTTGAAGCTGGCGCTGCTCTCCGCGCTCTATCTCATGTTCTTTCGCGGCGATGAGCGGCCGGCGGTCGATGCGCGGCTCGTGGCCCGCCATCTCCTGTCGCCGGAGGTGCCGCGATGACCGACCTCGGCATCGTCGAGCTCTCGCGCCTGCAGTTCGCGCTCACCGCGCTCTATCATTTCCTGTTCGTGCCGCTGACGCTCGGCCTGTCGCTGTTGCTCGCGGTGATGGAGAGCGTCTACGTCATGACGGGACGCCGGATCTGGCGCGCCATGACGCGGTTCTGGGGTACGCTCTTCGGTATCAATTTCGCCATGGGTGTCGCCACCGGCATCACCATGGAATTCCAGTTCGGCACGAACTGGTCCTACTATGCCCATTATGTCGGCGACATTTTCGGCGTCCCGCTGGCGCTCGAAGGCTTGATCGCATTTTTCCTGGAGTCGACCTTCGT
>DATMMM010000306.1:0-5837 GCA_035569735.1 Allostellaceae bacterium
GGCCGCAGCGTGCGCCTCATCGCCGTCAACCCCGAAGGCTCGGCGGCGATGGTGGCGGAAGCGGTGCTCGCGGCATGAGCGGCGTGCTCGCGGGCCTGCGCATCGTCGAGAGCGCGGCTTTCGTGGCGGCGCCTTCCGCGGGCATGACGCTGGCTCAGCTCGGCGCCGACGTGATCCGCATCGATCCGCTTGGCGGCGGCCTCGACGCCCATCGTTGGCCCGTCACCAAGGACGGCAAGAGCCTCTATTGGGCAGGTCTCAACAAGGGCAAGCGCTCGATCCGGATCGATATCACGAGGCCCGAGGGCCGCGAGCTCGCGATCGCGCTGATCACGGCGCCCGGCGAGAACGCCGGCCTCTGCCTCACCAATTTTCCCGCCACCGGCTGGCTCGATTACGCGAGCCTCAAGCGACGCCGCAGCGATCTCGTGATGGTGAGCATCATCGGCGATTCCGCGGGCCGCACCGCGCTCGATTACACCGTCAACGCCGCCGCCGGCTTCACCTTCGTCACCGGCCCCACCGATGTAGCCGGCCCTGTAAACAACGTAGTGCCGGCGTGGGATCTGGTGACGGGCCAGAGCGCCGCGCTGGGCCTGATCGCCGCCGAGCGTCACCGCCGGCTTACCGGCGAGGGCCAGCTGGTGCGCATCGCTCTCGCCGACGTCGCCTTCGCGGCGGCGGGCGCGCTCGGCTACATCGCCGATGTCGAGATCAACGACGCCCATCGCCCGCATTACGGCAACGACGTGTTCGGCGCCTACGGACGCGATTTCGCCACGAAGGACGGCCGGCGCTTGATGGTAGTCGCAATCACCCGCGGCCAATGGGAGGCGCTCAAGAAGGCGACCGGCCTCGGCGCGCAGTTCGAACTCGCGGCCCGCTCCCTCGGGCTCGATTTCGCGCGCGAGGGCGAGCGCTACGAAGGCCGCGCCGCCATCACCGCGATCCTGGAGCGCTGGTTCGCCGCGCGCGGCTTCGTGGAGGCCGCGGAGGTGCTGGAGAGCGCCGGCGTCTGCTGGGGGCCCTATCAAACCTTTCAGCAGATGGTGCACGAGGATCCGCGGGTCTCCCCGGCCAATCCGATGTTCCAGCGCATCGAGCAGCCCGGCATCGGCCGCTATCTCGCCGCCGGCAACCCGCTCGACTTCGGGGTGGCGCCGCGCGGCGCGGTTCCGCGCGCGCCCATCCTCGGCGAGCACACCGATGAGATTCTGCTCGGCGTGCTCAAGCTCGGCGAGCGCGAGGTCGGCGCGCTCCACGACAAGGGGCTGGTGGCGGGCGCGGTTTCCCGCGACGGTGCTGGCTAGCCCTGCAGCGGTCGTACTCGGCCGCGCTCTCCACCCGCATGCAATCGGGAGTCACGAATAAGTGACGGGCATGTCCCCATGCACAGATTGCACTGGCTTCGTCCCTTGCCGGTCTCGACACTGCATCGGCGACGTGTCGCGCCCCCAACGAGGAGAGGCTGAACCGATGCGTGCGTTTCCGCGCAGGCGGTGGTCCTCAACCGCTCTCACCTTGGCCCTCGCTCTCTGTGCGGTGGCCGCTGCGGATGCAGCTTCGCCGGATGCCGATCCGGGCGAGGCGCCATTCCTCGCCGAGAACCGGACCGCCATCGACAAGATGATGACCGGGATGGACGTCAAGCCGACCGGCGACGTCGATCGAGATTTCACCGCCATGATGATCCCGCATCATCAGGGCGCCATCGACATGGCGCAGGCCGAGCTGCGCTACGGGCACAACGAGTTGCTGCGCCGGATGGCGCAGGAAATCATCGTCCAGCAGCAGCAGGAGATCGCGGCCATGCGGCTGGCGGTGGGGCAACCCTTGCCGCCAGCGGCTCCGGCACCCGACCAGCCCTCGGACCTCTCGCCTCCCGCGGCGCCCTCCGCATCCGTGCCCCTGATGACTAAGCAGCCCCCGCAGAAGGAGCCCTGACCGATGCGCACTCTAGTCGCGACCGCGCTGCTCGCTGGCATTTCCGTGGCGGGCGGCAGCGCATGGGCCGGGCAGGCGCCCGCGGCGGCTTCGGCGCCCGATATCCCCCTCAGCCATCATGACCGCGTCTACGCCGCGGAGCAGTTCTCCAACACGGTGTCCGTCACCGATCCCGCGGACAACAAGCTCCTTGGCGTCATTCGCCTGGGCGAGCCGTCGCCGACGAATTTCAGTCCGCTCTATCGCGGACAAGTCCTGGTGCACGGCATGGGCTTCTCGCCGGACCACCGCACGATCGCGGTCGTCTCCATCGGCTCGAACTCTGTCACGTTCATCGACACAGCCACCAACTCTGTGAAGCACACGACCTATGTCGGTCGTGCTCCGCACGAGGCCTTCTTTACTCCGGATGGCATGGAGGTTTGGGTCACGGTCCGCGGCGAGAATTACGTGTCCGTGCTGGACGGCACGACCTACGAGGAGAAGACCCGGATCGTCTTGCCCAACGGCCCGGGCATGCAGATCTTCTCGCCCGACGGCAAGTACGGCTACGTCTGCTCCTCGTTCAATCCCGAGACCGACATCGTCTCGGTCGCCGACCACAAGATCGTCGGCAAGGTGGAGCAGGCGAGCCCCTTCTGTCCGAACATCGCCGCGACGCCCGATGGGTCCCAGGTCTGGTTCACGCTGAAGGACACCGGCAAGACCCAGATATTCGATGGGCGGCCGCCCTTCTCCGTCCTCAAGACGCTCGACACTGGCCCGATCACCAACCATGTCAACATCGTGCGTAACGCGCAGGGTCAGTTCGCTTACGTCACGGTCGGCGGCCTGAACGAGGTTCAGGTGTTCCGCACCGATGACTTCAGCAAGGTGGCGACGATCCCCGTCGGCAAGCTGCCGCATGGCGTATGGCCGTCGGGAGACGGAACGCGCGTCTATGTCGGCCTGGAGAACGATGACAAGATGACCGCGATCGACACGCTGACTAACAAAGTCATCGCCACCGTGCCGATCGGCCAGGCGCCGCAGGCCGTGGTTTATGTGCCGGACGCCGTGCCGGCAGGAGCGGGCACGGAAGGATTGCAGGCGCTTGGCGTTGCCGGCGAGGCCGCTCATTTCACGATGCAACCGACGGGCAGCAAGGCAGCTGACGCCGCCAGCATACCCACCAGCGTGACGCTCTTCGATCAGGGGTTGCTGCAGGTGCTGCAGGCGTCGGCCACCGGGCTCGAGCCGAAGCGGCCCTACGTGCTCGCGCTCTCGAGCCGAGCCGATGGCGGCGGCGAGCTCGAATCGCTGGCCAGCTTCATGACCAACCCTGCGGGCTCGGCGATCGTGAACGCCGTGGGCCCGATCCGGCAAGTCGTTCAGGGCGGGGCAGACGCGCCGAGGCGCTACCTGGTCATCGCGCCCAGCGGTGCGGCCGAGCCAGGCAAGCCGGTTCAGATCCAAGCTCCCTAGGCCCAGATTTGCTCCACGGTCATGCGATCCAAATCTACGACGAAGAGTAGTCATCGCTCGAAGAGAGAAGTAGCCGCGAAGGAGGCACGCGCGCCGGATAAATCGCGTCAGACCGCCGAGCACGTTTCCCGTTGGGCCCGAGAGGACATGCTCCTCGACGAGGCTCTCGATCAAACATTTCCAGCGAGCGATCCGCTCTCGTCAATGCGGCCCGGCGGGTAAGGCCGCGCTCGCGCAAGGGATAAAGCCATGGACCTGCATCTGAACGGCAAACTCGCGCTGGTCACCGGCAGCACCGCCGGTATCGGCTTCGCGATCGCCAGCACATTGGCGCAGGGAGGCGCTCGCGTGATCGTCAACGGCCGATCGCGATCGTCGGTTGATGACGCGTTGAAAGGGCTCAGATCCACGGTGGGCGGCGACGTGCAGGGATTTGCCGGCGATCTCAGCACTGCAGCATCGGCGGAAGATGTCGCCCGGGCGCATCCCGGCGTCGAGATCCTCGTCAACAATCTCGGCATCTACGAGCCGAAGCCCTTCGAGGAGATTTCCGATGCCGACTGGCTGAGGTTCTTCGAGGCCAACGTGCTGAGCGGGATCCGGCTTGCGCGGCTCTATCTGCCTGCGATGAAGCGCGCCAACTGGGGGCGGATCATCTTCATCTCCAGCGAGAGCGCGGTGCAAATCCCGGCGGAGATGATCCATTACGGCATGACGAAAACCGCGCAGATCGCGGTCTCGCGTGGCTTGGCCGAGGCGGTCGCCGGCACCGGCATCACCGTCAACAGCGTCCTGCCGGGCCCGACGAAATCGCGTGGGGTCGACGACTTCGTCGAGACGCTTGCAAAGACCAGCGGCAAGTCGTTCGCCGAATTCGAGAAGGAGTTCTTTGAGAAGATTCGCCCGACCTCGCTCATCAAGCGATTCGCCTCGCCCGAGGAGGTCGCCTATATGGTCGCCTATGTCGCGAGCCCACTGGCCTCGGCGACGACCGGTGCCGCCTTGCGCGTCGACGGCGGCGTCATCAAGAGCGCGTTCTAGGCGCGCGCTCTCAGAGGAAGCCGATGGAGATCCAGGGGATCAGGGCGACGATCGCCAGGGCCACCATGAGCGCGCCGAGATAGGGCCAGATGCGGCCCATGGCTGCGTCCGGTGGAACTCGCCCGATGGCGCAGGCCGCATAGAATCCGACGCCGAAGGGCGGCGCGAACAGGCCGATGCCCATGGCGAGGATCACCACCATCGCATAGTGCACCTCGTGGACGCCGACGGCGCGCGCGACGGGGAACAGCAGAGGGCCGAACAGCACGATCGCGGGGATGCCCTCGAGGACGCTGCCGAGCACGGTGAATGCGACGACGGAAACGCCGAGGAAGCCGAGCTGGCCACCGGGCATCCCGGCCATGGCGGCGGCGAGCGCCCGGGAGAAGCCCGATTGGGTCAGCGCCCAGGCCATGGCCGTGGCGGTGCCGATGATGAGCAGGATCGCGCCGGAGAGCGCCGCCGTCTCCACCAGGATCGGATAGAGCCGCCGCCATTCGACCGGACCGTAGATGAAGCGATAGATGGTGGCACCCACAGCGAGCGTATAGGCGATGCCGACCGTCGAGACCTCGGTCGCGGTGGCAATGCCCTGGGCGACCACGAGCCGGATCAGGACGGGCAAGGCGAGCGCGGGGACGGCTATCAGGAAGCGCCGGCCGATCTCCCCAGGCGAGGCGCGGCGCACCTGGCTCAGGTCGTCGTCGCGCGAGCGGAATCCCGCGACGATCACCAGGGCGAGCGCGCCCACCGCGGCGGGCAGCAGTCCGCCGGTGAAGAGTGCCGCGATCGAGACGCCGGTCACCGATCCTATGGTGATGAGGACGAGGCTCGGCGGAATCGTCTCGGCCATGGCGCCGGAGGAGGCCAGCAGCGCCACCAGCTCGCCCGGCGCGGCGCCGCGCCGCTGCATTTCCGGAAACAGCACCGGCGCCACCGCCGCCATGTCGGCGGCCTTCGAGCCCGAGATGCCCGACACCAGGTACATGGCCCCCAGCAGCACATAGGCGAGCCCGCCGCGGACATGACCGATCAGCGCGGCGATGCAATCCACCAACACCCGCGCCACGCGGGTCATCTCGATCAGCAATCCCAGAAAGACGAAGAGCGGAACCGCCAGCAGGACCAGCGCCGACATGCCCTCGTCCATGCGGCTTACAACGATGGTGAGCGGCGCGCGGGTGACGAGTGCCAGATAGGAGAGCGTGGAGACGCCGAAGGCGAACGCGATCGGCACGCCCATCAGCACGCAGGCGCCCACCAGGAGGACGAAGAACACCACGAGATTGCCGTTCCCGAGGCCGAGCAGGAACGGCCGCGCGAGCCAGAGCGCCGCGGCGGTCGCCGCGACGATGACGAGTGCCGCCGCCGCCTCGCCCAGGGTCGAG
>DATMMM010000307.1:0-2030 GCA_035569735.1 Allostellaceae bacterium
CAGTGCACGCTCATCGGCTCCAGATCGTTCTGCCGAACGGTCGCATAGGCGATGTCCTCGTTCGGCAGGAGCGCGAGCTGCGTACCATCCGCGCTGTGGATAGCGAAGCGCGGCTCGTCATTGACGACGACGCGCTTGACGTAGGCCAAGTCGTTCATGCCCAAGACCGCGAATTCGCGGGGGCTGATGTTTTTAAGCCACTCGATCCGGTTCATGCCTCACCTCTTCGCCGTGGGCCGCTAACCCCGGCGCCTTTCACTGACGATGTGCTCAAGCTCGTGACTTATCCGTGGCGAGATGGAGCTCGCGCGGCGCGGGCCGGGCGGCGCCCCTGATCTCGATCTTCCGCACGCGGCTCTCGGGCTGCGGCCGCACGAGATCGATGTGCAGAAGCCCGTTGTCGAGCCAGGCGGTCCGAACCTCGATGCCCTCCGCCAGCACGAAAGCTCGTTGGAACTGGCGCGCCGCGATGCCGCGATGCAGATAGACCCGCTCGCCTTCGTCTTTCTGCTTGCCACGCACGATCAGCTGATTGTCCTCGACGGCGAGACTCAGGTCTTCCAGCGAGAAGCCGGCGACCGCCAGGGTCAAACGCAGCGACTGCTCGCCGGTTTGCTCGACATTGTAGGGCGGATAGCCGTCGGCCTGAGCCTTGGTGACGCGATCGAGCACGCGCTCGAAATGGTCGAAGCCCAGGAGCAATGGGGAATTGAACACGGTGAGCCGGGACATCAGGCCTCCTCCTCGAGCGGCGAGCGAGCAGACGATTCGGGGCCCGAATGGCACCCCAAGAAAGCGCGGTGGGCAGCCGCCCCACCCCGCCGGTGTTATGTGGGAATGGAGCGTGCCGCAATCAAGCAGTGGGCCGCCAAGCCGCTGATATTGCTTGCTTCGTTGCGAGACCTGGCAACTTGGCTTCCGAGATGGCCTCAACCAGGCGGCGAACCGCCGGCGCCATCCGGTCCTCCCGCGTATTGGCGAAGCCGAGCACGAAGCCGTGCTCCCGTTCGGCACCGGCGTAATAGGTTGAGAGCGGCGCCGCATAGACGCGCTTCTCCAGCGCGCGCAGGCTCGCCGCCACGTCGTCCGCGGGAACCGCCAGCCGGGCCGCCAGATGGAGCCCGGCCTCGGGCGCCTTGGAGGCGCGCAGCAGACCCTTGGCTTCGCGCTCGAGCGCGTCCAGCAGCGCCACGCGCCGGCGCGCATAGAGCACGCGCATGCGCCGCAAATGGGCGGCGAGGCGGCCCTCTTCGATGAATCGCGCCAGCACGCGTTGCGTGAGACTGGGCGCATGCCGGTCGGAGGCAGCCTTGAGCGCGGCGAAGGCATCCACCGCTCCCAGGGGCACTACGAGGTAGCCGAGGCGGAGACCGGGAGCCAGGACCTTGCTGAAGGTTCCGAGATAGAGCACGCGATGGCCGCGATCCAGCGTGTAGAGCGGTGCCAGGGGCCGGCCAGCATAGCGATACTCGCCGTCGTAGTCGTCCTCGAGGATCCACGCATCCGCGCTTTCGGCCCAATCGAGCAGCGCCAAGCGGCGCCGTAGGCTCATGGTGAAGCCGAGGGGATAGTGGTGCGAGGGCGTCACCAGCGCGAGGCGCGCGGCGGGTGCCAACCGCGCGGCGGCGGCGACATCGATCCCCTCGGCATCGACCGGCACCGGCACCCGCTCGAGAGCGGCAGCCTGCAGCGCGGCGCGGCCGACGGGATAGCCCGGCTCCTCGATCCAGATCGCGTCGCCAGCGCGGGCGAGGGCGCGCGCCGTCAGATCGATGCCCTGCTGCGAGCCCGATACCACGAGGATCTGGTCGGCGGCGCAGGCAATACCGCGGGAGGCACCCAGATACTGCGCGATCGCCTCGCGCAGTTCCCGCTCGCCCTGGGGGTCGCCGTGCCCCAGCGCATCGAGTGGCCGCTCACGATGGAGGCGCGCGGTGATCCGCGCCCAGTCGCTCCAAGGAAAATGGTCGAGAGCGGGGATGCCCGTGCACAGCGCCAGGCTCTCGACGGGCCGCGGCGGCATGGCGAGG
>DATMMM010000308.1:0-3990 GCA_035569735.1 Allostellaceae bacterium
AAGCGCACGACGATGTCCTGGCCGGTGGAAATGCCGCCGAGGATGCCGCCGGCGTTGTTGGAGAGGAACGTGACGCTCCCATCCTGCATGCGCATCTCGTCGGCGTTCTCCTCGCCCGAGAGCGAAGCGGCGGCCATTCCCGCGCCGATCTCGACCGCCTTGACCGCGTTGATGGTCATGAGCGCGCGCGCGAGATCGCCGTCGAGCTTGTCGTAGACGGGCTCGCCCAAGCCCACCGGCACGCCCGTCGCCACCACCTCGATCACCGCACCTGCCGACGAGCCGCGCTTGCGGACATCGTCGAGATAGCCTTCCCAGGCCTGAGCCGCCTGCCGGTCCGGGCACCAGAAGGGATTGTCCTCGACCGCGGCCCAGTCCCAGCGCGCGCGATCGATCTTGTGCGGCCCGATCTGGATCACGGCGCCGCGGATCGAGACCGCGGGCCCCAGGATCTTGCGCGCGACCGCGCCGGCTGCGACGCGGCTCGCGGTCTCGCGCGCGGACGCCCGGCCGCCGCCGCGATAATCCCGGATCCCGTATTTGGCCCAATAGGTGTAATCGGCATGGCCCGGACGGAAGCGGTCCTTGGTCTCGTCGTAGTCCTTGGTCCGCGCGTCGACGTTGTCGATCATCAGCTGGATCGGCGTCCCCGTCGTTTGGCCCTCGAACACACCGGAGAGGATCTTCACCTGGTCGGGCTCGCGGCGTTGGGTGGTGAAGCGCGACTGGCCGGGCTTGCGCCGGTCCAGCCAATGCTGGATGTCGGGCTCGGCGAGCGGAATGCGCGGCGGCACGCCGTCCACCACCACGCCGATGGCGGGACCGTGGCTCTCGCCCCAGGTGGTGAAGCGGAAGAGCGTGCCGAAGCTGTTGCCGGCCAAGGGCGCCTCGCTAGACCACCGAGATGTCCGGCGCGTCCACCGCCTTCATGCCGACCACGTGGTAGCCGCAATCGACGTGGTGCACCTCGCCGGTGACGCCCGCGGCGAGATCGCTCAGCAGATAGAGCGCGGAGCCGCCGACATCCTCGATGGTGACGTTGCGCTTCAGGGGCGAGTTGTACTGGTTCCACTTCAGGATGTAGCGGAAATCGCCGATGCCGGCCGCCGCCAGCGTCTTGATCGGCCCGGCGGAGATCGCGTTCACCCGGATGTTCTGGCCGCCGAGATCGACCGCGATGTAGCGCACGCTCGCCTCGAGCGCCGCCTTGGCGATGCCCATGACATTGTAATGCGGCATCACCCGCTCGGCGCCGTAATAGGTGAGGGTGAGGAGGCTGCCGCCGTTAGTCATGAGCGGCGCTGCGCGCCGGCAAAGATCGGTGAAGGAGTAGCAGGAGATCTCCAGCGTGCGCAGGAAATTGCCGCGCGTGGTCTCCACGTATTTGCCCTTGAGCTCCTCCTTGTCCGAGAAGGCAATGGCGTGCACAAGAAAATCGAGCCGGCCCCAGCGCTCGGAGAGCGCCGCGAATATCGAAGTGACGCTCGCCTCGTTGGTGACGTCGCAATCGAGCACGAAGGTGCTGCCGACGGTCTCGGCGAGCGGGCGCACGCGTTTCTCCAACGCCTCGCCCTGGAAAGTGAACGCGAGCTCGGCGCCTTGCGCGCTCACCGCCTTGGCGATGCCCCAGGCGAGCGAGCGCTCGTTGGCGACACCCATGATCAGGCCCCGCTTGCCTTCCATGATCGGCCGCGCCTGCGTCATGCTGCGTCCACTCCTTGACCTTCAATGCCGATGCCTCGAAGCGCGCGGCATCCTACACGAAAGCCGGGAGCGGCGATATCCGCGGCGGTATCCGCCCGCCGGCGCGCTCAGCAGGAGCGCGCCGGATCTCCGGACCCGATCCCGCCGATCGAGCCCTTATCGCGGACGGATATGTCGCGCTGTCAATGCAGTCGGTGTTTGGTGCGCTGCTCGAGCTCCTGCGCGGATTTCTCGTAGAAGAGTGCCAGGAGTAGGCACTCGTCGCGCTCGCGTTCGGTTTCCGCCTCTGCAGCCGAGTCTAATATCAGCTTCGCGATCTCGCGAAAGCTCTTCGCCTGCTCCTGCTTCACTGAAAGCCCCCTATGCCCTAAAACCCCCAAGCGGCGCGGACCCTATAGGCCTCTCCCCGGAAAAGCTAGCCGGCTAGAACGCGCAGTCGAGGGCCCGCCTCTCTACCGCGCATGCGCGAATTAACCTCGTTAGGACGTGCCGAGCTTGCCGCGGACATCGTAGGGATGCCGCTCGGTCCAGCGCTCCAGGAATTGCGTGAGCTCGGGATCCGGCGGGTCGGGCAGGACCACTCGAAGCTTCACGTACTGATCCCCGACGGCCTTGCCGGAGCCCGCCGCCAAGCCCTTGCCCTTGAGGCGCAGCAGCGAGCCCGTGTTGGCGCCTCGCGGCACTTTGACCGAGACCGGCCCATGGATCGTCGGCACGGTGATCTTGGCGCCCAGCACCGCCTCCGGCAGCGTCACCGGGATCTCCGCGTGGATGTCGCGGCCCTTGCGCTCGAAGAGCGGATGCGGCTCGACCTCGATCTCGATATAGGCGTCGCCCGCGGGTCCGCCATTGCGGCCGGGCTCGCCCTGGCCCTTCAGGCGCAGCGTCTGGCCGCTCTCGATACCCGGGGGGATCGCGAGGTCGACGCTGTGGCCGTCCGGCAGGGTGATGCGCTTCTTCGCGCCCAGCGCCGCCTCGAGGAAGGGAATGCGCAGGCGATGCTGCGTGTCGGAGCCGCGCTGGCGCACGGTGCCGCCGCGGAAGCCGCCGCCGCGGAAACCGCCGCCGGCGCCGCCGAAGATCTCGGCCAGGATATCCTCGACCGAGAACCCCTCGGGCGCGCCCTGACCGCGCGCGCCGCCCGGTCCGTGGCTGTAGGAGAAGCCTCGCGGCGCTTTCTCCGCGCCGGTCTCGTCGATCTCGCCGCGGTCATAGCGCGCGCGCTTCTCGGGATCCGACAAGAGCTCGTAAGCGCCGGTGACTTCCTTGAACTGCTGCTCGGTCGTCTTGTTGCCGGGGTTGAGGTCAGGATGGAACTTCTTCGCAAGACGCCGATAGGCCTTCTTGAGTTCCTCGGCCGACGCGCTTCGACCGACGCCCAGGGTGGTGTAGGGATCTTTCATGTCCGGCAGTCCGCAGCATATGAGGGTCCCTGCGCTGGATGTCCACCCCCGTATTGTCCCACAGAGAGGGGGCGGCAGTTACAACTGCCGCCCCGCTCCATCCTCGGAAGGATCTCGCTCGCGACGATCACCCGACCGGCTGCAGGCCGGTGCGCGACCACCCGCCCATCATTGCGGCGGTGGCGGCGGCGGGTAGGGGTAGTTCGGCGGCGGCGGGGGCGCGTAGGGGTAATTCGGCGGCGGCTGGAAACCCGGCACCTGGTTGCCCCTCGAATACATGCACTGCCCATAGGCCATGTCGTAGCGCTGCTGCATGTTCATGGATTCGTAGCCGGCGGAGTTGGCGCCATAGGCTGTCCCGGCGACAGCTCCCGCGCCCGCGCCGATCGCGGCGCCACGCCCGCCGCCCACGGCGGCGCCCAGGCCAGCGCCCAGGACGGTGCCGATCACCGCGCTGCCGACCTGCTGGTTCTGCAGCTGCTGCTGCGCTGGGCCGATCACCTGCTGGGCGTAGCTCTGGCAGACCGCCTGGTCTTCCTGGAACACCTGGAAGGGCTTGTTAGGCGCCGGCATCACCGGGACGGTCGGTCCTTGCGGCGCCGAGGCACAGCCGGCCAACAACACGATCGCCGCCCAGGCGACCACATGGACGTGTTTCACTGCTCGCTTCTCCCTATTGTTTTGACTGCGGGGTGATCGTGTTGCCGGACTGCGGCGCCGTCGGTGTCACCTGGCGCCAGGCGCTGGTGCAATTCTGGACGTACGGGTAGTAACCCTGCGGATCGTCGCAGTAGTACCAGAACTGCGGCGGCGGCGCGCCCGTGGCCTGGACAGGCGCCTGCGGCAAAGGCTCCGCCGGCGGTGGGTAGTAAGCGGGATAGGG
>DATMMM010000309.1:0-7662 GCA_035569735.1 Allostellaceae bacterium
CAGGGCCTTGGCGACATCGGCGCCGTTGCGGATGCCGCCGGAAACGATGAGCTGCACCTTGCGGTGCATGCCGAGGTCCTGCAGCGCCTGCACGGCTGGGCGGATCGCCGCCAGCGTGGGGATGCCGACATTCTCGATGAAGACTTCCTGCGTCGCCGCCGTGCCGCCCTGCATGCCGTCGAGCACCACCACGTCGGCGCCCGCCTTGACCGAGAGCGCCGTGTCGTAATAGGGCCGGCTTGCGCCGACCTTCACGTAGATCGGCTTCTCCCAGTCCGTGAGCTCGCGGAGCTCCTCGATCTTGATCTCGAGATCGTCGGGGCCGGTCCAGTCGGGATGCCGGCAGGCCGAGCGCTGGTCGATCCCCTCCGGCAGCACCCGCATGGCGGCGACGCGCGCCGAGATCTTCTGTCCCAGCAGCATGCCGCCGCCGCCGGGCTTGGCGCCCTGGCCCACCACCACCTCGATGGCGTCTGCCCTGCGGAGATCGTCGGGGTTCATGCCGTAGCGCGAGGGCAGGTACTGGTAGACCAGGATGCTCGAATGCCCGCGCTCCTCCGCCGTCATGCCGCCGTCGCCGGTGGTCGTGGAGGTGCCCACCATGGAGGCGCCGCGCCCGAGCGCTTCCTTCGCTTGCGCGGAGAGCGAGCCGAAGCTCATGCCCGTGATGGTGACGGGGATCTTGATCTCGATCGGCTTCTTGGCGTGACGCGCGCCAAGCACGACATTGGTGCCGCATTTCTCGCGGTAGCCCTCGAGCGGATAGCGGCTGATCGAGGCGCCCAGGAACAGCAGGTCGTCGAAATGCGGCAGGTGCCGTTTGGCGCCGCCGCCCCGGATGTCGTAGATGCCGGTCGCCGCGGCGCGCCGGATCTCCGCCAGCGTGTGCTCGTCGAAACTCGCGGAGAACCGGGGCGGGGTCGGCGGGATATTCTGATAGTCGGACATGGGTTCAATAGGCCGCGGCGTTGTCGACGTGGAAATGATAGAGCCGGCGCGCCGAGCCGTAGCGGCGGAACTCGCCGATATCGACTTGGCCCGCGAGGCCGGCTTTCTCGAAGAGGGCGTGCAGCTCCTTGCGGTGCTTGTCATCGAGTTTTTTCTCGACGCAATCCGCGCCCAGGCTCTGCACCGTGCCGCGCACGAAGAGCCGCGCCTCGTAGATGGAATCGCCGAGCGCCTCGCCGGCATCGCCCAGCACGATGAGCCGGCCCGCCTGCGCCATGAAGGCACTCATGTGGCCGATCGAGCCCTTGACCACGATGTCGGCGCCCTTGAGCGAGATGCCGCAACGCGCAGACGCGCTGCCGTCGATCACCAGCAGGCCGCCGTTCGCGGTCGCCCCCGCGGATTGGCTGGCGTCGCCCTGCACATGGACCAGCCCCGACATCATGTTCTCGGCGACGCCCACGCCGGCATTGCCCTTGATCAGCACCGTCGCGCGCTTGTTCATGCCGGCGCAGTAGTAGCCGACATTGCCCTCGATCTCGACGGTGGCGTCGGCGTCCAGGCCCGCCGCGATCGAATGCCGCCCCTTGGGATTGAGCACGCGCCAGTGGTGGCTGGCGTTCGGGTCGAGCCGGTGCAGCGCGGCGTTGAGCTCGCGCACCGTGCCCTGCGCCAGATCGAAGCTGCGCGCGTTCGCGCGCAGGCTCATTGCTGCAGGTCCCAGAAATAGACCTTGGCGGGCTCCGGCTCGAAGACGCGCGCGTGCTCGATCCCCGGCAACTCCGCGAGCGCACGATATTCGGTGCCGAAGGCCACGTAGTCGTCGGCCTCCGCCATCACCGCGGGCTTGCAGGCGATGGGGTCGCGCAGCACGCCGAAGCCGGACTCGGTGCCGACCACGAAGGTGTAGAACCCGTCGAGGTCCGCGAGCGCACCCTTTAAGGCCGCGTCGAGGGTCATACCGTGGCTGAGGCGCCAGGTGAGATAGCCCGCGGCCACCTCGGTGTCGTTCTCGGTCGCGAAGCCGATGCCGTCGCGCATGAGCTCGCGCCGGAGCGAGTTGTGATTCGAGAGCGAGCCGTTGTGCACCAGGCACTGGTCGGCGCCGGTCGAATAGGGGTGCGCGCCATCCGTGGTCACCGCGGATTCCGTCGCCATGCGCGTATGGCCGATCGCGTGCGTGCCGGACATGCTTCCGAGCCGGAAGCGCTTGGCGACCTCGGCGGGGAGCCCGACTTCCTTGTAGAGCTCCATGCGCCGGCCGATGCCCACGATCGCGACATCGGGCGCGATGCGGCCGAGCGCGGCACGCGCTTCCCCGGCTCGCGCCGCGGGCACGGTCAGCACCGCGTGCGTGTCGCGGCGGGAAACCGGGACGTCGGCGTCGAGCGCGCGGCCGAGCTCGGCCGCGATCGCATCGAAGTCGGTCTTGCCGGTGCCCCGTAAGGTCAGCTTGATCCGCTCGGGGCGCGCCTCGCCATAGACGGCAAAGCCCGCGGAATCGGGACCGCGCTCGGAGAGCGTGGTCAGCATGGTGGCGAGGAACCCGCCGAGCTCCGGCCGCAGCTTGGGGTTCTTCAGAAACAGTCCGACGATGCCGCACATGCGAGCGCTCCGAATATTCCGTGGAATCGTCGCATGCAGAGCGCGGGATTGTCAACGCAAGAGAATAAATGTTTCCTCAGAAGAAACAGAAATCTATCATCAGATCGCCTGGAGGGACCACGCATGGGATCACGCAGAAAATCAGCACCGAGGCATAAGGCGGCGGAGCCCGAGCTCCGCACGGGGTCGGCGGCGCCGGAGGCCACGGCCAGCAGCATCGAGGCCGGCATCGGGGCCGAGGTGCGGCGGCTGCGCAAGTCGCTGGACCTGACCGTCGCGGGCCTGGCGGCGGCAGCCGGCATTTCCACGGGCATGCTCTCCAAGATCGAGAACGGCGGCATCTCGCCCTCGCTTACGAGCCTCGACGCGCTCGCCAAGGCGCTCAACGTGCCGATCACGCAGCTCTTCACCGATGCCGAGGAGCGCCGCGATTGCTCCTTCGTGAAAGCGGGCCAGGGTGCCCGGATCGAACGGCGCGGCACCAAGGCGGGGCACCTCTACGATCTCCTGGGCCACTCGCTCGAAGGCGAGATCGGCGTCGAGCCCTATCTGATCACGCTCAGCGAAGGGGCCGAGCCCTATACACAGTTCCGCCACGCCGGCTTCGAGTTCATCTACATGCTCTCCGGCAAGGTCAATTACCGCCACGCCGACCGGAGCTATGCAATGGAGCCCGGCGACGCCTTGTACTTCGATGCCGCCGCGCGGCATGGGCCGGAGAAGCTGACCAAGCTGCCGATGCAATATCTCTCGATCATCATCTACCCGCGGAAGGAGCGGAGAGGGCGCGGCTAGCCCGCGCGAGACCTCGGAACTGTGCGATGTCGCCGCTTGCTCACTCGACCCGCCTGCGCGACCCTCGATAGCATCCCTGAGCTCCCGGCAAGAGGGAGGTCACCATGGCGAAGGTCGACATGTCCGTGCGTCTCGACGCACCGGCGGAGAAGGTGTGGGACGTCATCCGTGGCTTCGATGCGCTGCCGTGCTGGCATCCCGCCATCGCGCGCAGCGAGGAGAGCCGCGAAGGCGCCAAAACCCGGAGGAAGCTGACGCTGCAGGGTGGAGGCGAGGTCGTGGAGGAATTGGTGCAGCACGACGATGGCAAGCGCTCTTACAGCTATACGATCCTGCATTCGCCGATGCCGGTGGCCGGCTACCGCTCCGAGCTCAGCGTGCGCGACGAGAGTCCGGGGCATAGCACGGTTCGCTGGTCGAGCACCTTCGAGCCGACCAGCGGCTCCGAGGCGGATGCGACCGCAGCGATCCGCGGCATCTACCAGGCGGGGTTCGATAGCCTCAAGAAGATGTTCGGCGGCTGAGCGAGCCGGCCGCGCTCATCCCGCGGTCTGGCGATCCTCGAGCTCGTCGGCGATATGCTCGCAGGCCACCGCGAGCTCCTGCAGCTCGCGCGCGATCGCGGCCTCCTCCACTTCCTGCGCGCGGGCGCGGAATTCGGCGGCCTGGGCGCGGAGATAATCGGGATAATCCATTGCCACCTCCGCCCTGGGGGGCACATCCAAACTACCAGTACCATAGGCAAAGTGCTACGGCTTGTGGCAGGAATCGGGCGGGTCACGCATCTCGATTCACCCGAACAGGCGAGGCAGGCATGGCCGAGCCGTCGCTCGACAGATCCATGGGGGCGTTTTTGGGGCTCGCGGTCGGCGATGCCTTGGGCGCGCCCTACGAGGGCTTGGGCCGCGGCAGCTATCCACCTGTTTCCGATTATTCGGCAGAAGGCGTGCATGGACTCGGCGCCGGCGGCTGGACCGACGATACCGCGATGGCGATCTGTCTGGCGGAATCCCTGTTGGCGCGAGGCGGCGTCGACGAGCGTGACCTGCTCGAGCGGTTTCTGCGCTGGTATCGCACGGGGGAGAATTCCTGCACGGGAGCGGCCGCCGGCATCAGCCGGAAGACGCGCGCGGCGCTGGAGGGCTTCGAGCGGTCGGGCCGAGTGGACGCGGCCGCCGAGCTCGAGAATGCCGGCAACGGCGCGATCATGCGCTTGGCGCCGGTCGCCATCTTCTTCCGTCGGAACGAGATCGAGGCGCGCCGCGCGGCGGCGCGCCAGGCCCGCGTGACGCACACCGCTCAGACCGCACTCACCGCCGCGGAATGCTTCGCCGATCTGCTCGTCGTGGCATTGCAAACCGGCGATCCCGAAGCAGTCTCGCGCGCCGCCGCTGGTTCCAAAAGGCTCGCCGATATCTGCGATCCCCGCGGCAAGCAAAGGGAGCAGATCTCGTCGGCGCCGCGCGCCGCCGACACGCTCGAAGCTGCGCTGTGGTGCCTTGAGGGCGCGGCGGGTTTCGAGCAGGCTGTGATCGAGGCCGTCAATCTCGGCGGCGACACCGACACGATCGGCGCCGTCACGGGCCAACTCGCGGGGGCGATCTTCGGAGCCTCGGCGATCCCGCCGAGATGGCTCGCCGCCCTGCACTCGCGCGCCCGGCTCGAAGACCTCGCGCGGCGGCTCCATGAGCAAGGAACCGAGGTAGCTCCATGAGCAAAATCTCGCTAGTCGTGTCGGACGTCGACGGAACCCTGGTGACCTCGGACAAGGTGCTGACCGAGCGCGCCAGGGCAGCGGTCGCGCGGATCCACGCCGCCGGTATCGGCTTTTCCGTGATCAGCAGCCGGCCGCCTTTCGGCGTGCGGATGCTCGTCGAGCCTCTGGCATTGAAGTTGCCGATGGGAGCCTTCAACGGTGCTGCGCTGGTGGCGCCGGACCTGAGCGAGCTCGAGAAACGCGAGCTGCCTCCGGAGACGGCTCGGGATGCGATCGCGATCTTCCGCGCCCGCGCCGTCGGGGCCTGGGTCTTCACGAGCGACCGCTGGCTGGCCGAGGATCCCGCTGGCCCCTATGTGACCAAAGAGATCCGGACCATCCAGACGCAGCCGACCGTCGTTGGCCGTCTCGAGGATCATGTGGCTGGCGTGTCCAAGATCGTAGGCGTGAGCCAGGATTTCGAGCGGCTGACTGCGTGCGAGGCGGCGGCGCGCGAGGCGCTCGGCGACCGCGCCTCGGTCGTGCGCTCGCAGCGCTATTACCTCGACGTCACTCCCGCCGGCACCGACAAAGGCACGCTGTTGGCCGAGCTGGCGCGGAGACTGGGCATGGCTCGCGCGGAGATCGTCACCATCGGCGACATGGAGAACGACCTCCCCATGTTCCGGAACAGCGGCTTCAGCATCGCCATGGGCAATGCGACCGACGAGGTAAAGCGCGCCGCCAACGCCGTGACGCTCTCGAATGAGGAGGACGGCTTCGCCGAAGCGATCGAGCGGATCGTCCTGCCGCGGGCGCTCGGATAGTCGTTTTGCGCGGGGGCTCGTTCGTCGCCTGGCTCCGGACATAAGTATTTGTCACGGCGGCGGTGGGTCGGGCATGCTGCGCGGATGAGCGAGAAATGGCCGGTTTCCGAGGCGCTCGGCCTGCGCCGCCTGCTGGAACGGGCCGGCGGCTCGAGCTATCGCGTGCGGGTTCGCAACCTGCTGTTGCCCTGCAGCATCGGCATCCACGATCACGAGCGCCGGCGCCCGCAGCGCGTGCGCATCAATGTCGAGCTCGACGTCGCCGATCCCGGACCGTTCTCCAGCGATGATTTCGCGCAGGTCCTCAACTACGAGACGATCGTCTCGGGCGTTCGCGCGATCGTGGACGCCGGTCATATCGAGTTGGTGGAAACGCTGGCGGAGCGGATCGCCAGCCTGTGCCTCGCCGACCCGCGCTCGGTCAGCGTCATCGTCGGCGTGGAGAAGCTCGACGTCTACAGCGAGGCCGAAAGCGTCGGCGTCTCCGTCATGCGCCGGCGCGGCGGCTAGTGGCCCTCGAGTTGAGACGGACTGAACGGTTTGCGGTCAAGATCGAATGAAAGCAAACCGATACCGGGAAAAACATGGAATCCGGACAGCAGCGCCGTAAAAATACCTAAAGCAGAGCCAAGATGTCGAACGCGATCAACGGGATGAATTTTGACACCGCCAATTTTTTTTGGATCTAAAGCCGGTGCCGGCGTGATCGTCGTCAAGCTCGGCGGCAGCCTCGCAAAGGCGCGGACCCTCCGTGGCTGGCTCAAGGCACTCAGCCGAGGGAAGGGGCGGGCAGTCGTGGTTCCCGGCGGTGGCGCGTTCGCCGACACGGTGCGGGCCGAGCAGGAGCGCTTGCATCTCTCGGACCGGGCGGCGCATCACATGGCGATCCTCGCCATGGAGCAGTATGCGCTGGCTCTCGCGGACATCTGCGCGGAGATGACCGCCTGTGCCACCGAGCGCGAGATGCGCGATGCGCTCGCGCGCGGGTCCATTCCGGTTTGGCTCCCCGCCACGATGGCGCTCGCCGATCCCGGAATCCCCGAGAGCTGGGACGTGACTTCCGACAGCCTGGCCGCGTGGCTCGCCCGCCGGCTCGGCGCCGGGCGGCTCATCCTCGTGAAATCGGCCGCGGCGCCGCGCCCGCTGGATCCGGCCGTGCTCGCCGAGCCCGGCCTGGTCGATCGGCTGTTTCCCAAGTTTTTCGACGCCGACAAGCTGACGCTGGACTGGGTCGGGCCGGGCGAGGAGGATCGCCTGGCGGACCTGCTGACTCACGAGTGAGATCGCCCGTGGCACCTCCCTATGCCGGAACGCGCTCCCGCCTCGGCTGGGCGGTCACCGGCTCCGGCCATTTCTTCGAGGAGTGCCTCGACGTCATCGCGGGGCTCTCCGACGTTGACCTCTTCGTGAGCAAGGCCGCGAGCGAGGTCATCCGCATGTACAAGTCGCGCCTGCCGGCCGACCTCCGCGTATTTCGCGACACGACGGCATCCGCGGCGCCCGTCGGGCTCTTCTATGAGGGCGTCTACCACACGCTCGTGGTGGCGCCGGCGACGTCCAACACCGTCGCGAAATTCGTCGCGGGCATCTCCGACACGCTCGCGACCAATGTCTTCGCCCAGGCGGGCAAGTGCCGCGTGCCCATCATCGTGTTCGCCTGCGACACGGCGCCCGAGCTCGAGACGAAAGCACCGGGCGGGGTCGTCAAGGTGTGGCCGCGCCGGATCGACCTGGAGAACGTAGAGAAGCTCAAGCAATTCGAGCGTACGAGTGTGGTGGAATCGCTGGCCG
>DATMMM010000310.1:0-7758 GCA_035569735.1 Allostellaceae bacterium
CCTCGCCATCGCGGCCGAGCGCGTGCGCCGCGGCCACGGGCGCCAAATGGCGATACCCGATCTCACCGACCGCCGCGACGAGATCGGCGAGCTCTCGGGCGCGCTGCGCGAGATGACCGACGCGCTCTGGCGCCGCATGGATGCGATCGAGCATTTCGCCGCGGACGTCGCGCACGAGATCAAGAATCCGCTGACATCGCTCAAGAGCGCCGTCGAGACAGTGGCGCGCGTCACCGATCCCGAGAAGCAGCGCCGGCTGCTCGCCGTCGTGGTGGAGGACGTCGCGCGACTGGACCGGCTGATCAGCGACATCTCCGACGCCTCGCGGCTCGATGCCGAGATGAGCCGGATCGAGCTGGAGCCGGTGCCGATTGCCGACATGCTGCGGGCGCTTGTCGACGTGCATGAGGCCGCCCAGAAGGAAGGCGCCCCCCGGCTCGAGCTGGTGCTGCCGCTGGGTCCGGCCAAATCGGCGCTCGTCGTGCCGGGGATGGAGAGCCGGCTCGGCCAGGTGTTCCGCAATCTCATCGCGAACGCGATCTCCTTCAGCCCGCCCGGCGGCACGATCCGGATCGCCGCCGAGCGGCTGGGTGATTTCCTTCGGGTCAGCGTGGAGGACGAGGGCCCCGGCATCCCCGAGGGCAAGCTCGAGGCGATCTTCGACCGCTTCTATACGGAGCGTCCGGCCGGCGAGAAATTCGGGACCCACAGCGGTCTCGGACTCTCCATCTCCAAGCAGATCGTCGAGGCGCACCACGGCACCATTCGCGCCGAGAACCGCCGCGACAGCCAAGGCCGCATCGTCGGCGCCCGCTTCGTGGTGCTGCTGCCCGCCGCGTGAGCCGCCGCGGTTGACAGAGAGGCGGCTCGCGCTTAGTTTAACATCCGTTATAACAGCGGGTGCGGCATGCTCAAACTCAAGGTCACCAAGGTCGGCAATTCCAAGGCGCTGATCCTGAACAAGGAGGCTGCGGCCCGGCTGAACGTCGAGGAGGGCGATTCGCTCTTTCTCGTGGAGACACCGACGGGTTATCGGCTCAGCCCGTACGATCCTGAGTTCGAGCGGAAGATGACCGTCGCGCGCAAGGTCATGAAGAAGCGCCGCACACTGCTTCGCGAGCTCGCGAAGTAGGGGATGGGCTACACCTGGGTCGATTCCGACGTCGTCCTGGCCATCCATGAGGAGCAGCTCGCCGAGCACGGTGGCGCGGATGGCGTGAGGGACATGGGTCTCCTGGAGTCCGCCCTGGCGCGGCCCCAGAACCTCCTGGCCTATGGGTCGCCTGACGTCGCAGATCTTGCGGCGGCTTACGCCGCCGGCATCGCACGCAACCATCCGTTCATAGACGGCAACAAGCGAACGGCATGGGTGGTCGCGGAAACTTTCGTCGAGCTGAATGGCTCCGAGATCGCCGCCGACGATGCCGGCGCCTACGAAGTGATGCTCTCGCTCGCCGAAGGGCGCATCGATGAGAGCGCCTTCGGGGCCTGGATGCGGCCGCAGATCAAGCCGCAACGGGTCTGAGTTTCAGGGCTCTCAGCCCGAGAGCCCCATGACGACTTCGTAGATGGTCAAGTCGCCGTGGCGCACGGGGCGCACGGTGGCGCCGGTGGCATGGAGGGAGTCCGCCAGCGCGTGGGCCTCGGCCTCGTCGGTGCCGCTGCGGATGATCATCTCACCGCGCACGCGGGCCTCGCCGGTGGCGCGCGGCATCGCTGGCTGCGCCGAAGGCGCCGCAGGAGCTGGAGCCACGCTCGCCGGAGCCGCCTGGCGCGGGGATGCCGCCGGAGCCGCCGCGAAATCTTGCCGTGAGATCGCTCCGGTTGGAGCAGCGACAGCCGGCGCCGAATTGGAACCAGGTGCGGCCGGGTTCGGAGCGGGCGGAGCTGCGGCCGGACTCGGCGTCAGAGCCATAGGCATCGGCTCCGCTGCCGGCGCTGCCTCGGCCGGAGGCGGGGCGGCGCGGACGCTCGCATCAGGCGCGCGCAGGGCTGGCGAGGCGGCGTGGAGCGGCAGGGCCGGTGGCAGAGCCGCCACCGCAACCACGCTCGCCTCCGAGCCGCAGATCGACTTTCCCTGCGCCAGGCGCCAGAGCCGGCAATCCTTGTGGGCAAGGAACGAGATCGCCTGATCGGTGACGGTCTTGCCGCTGGACGCCATAGAGATCCCGTCCGCCACGAACGAAACAATGGTCACTGCCGGCGGCAGGGCACATCCGGCGATTCCAAGCACGAGGGGGATCAGTGCGGTCGTCCGCAACGGGCGCATGGGGCCTCTTGGGCCGCCGAGCACCGGCGGCGCGTGAGGATGGGGTCCAAGGCTTAACGAAAGGCGAAGGGGTCCGGAAAAGTCGCCGAGAGAACATTCCTTGAACACGGCGGACGGTCGACCCTGAGCATTGACAGGGCCTCAGACGTGGCTCACCTAACAGCGGCCATGATTTTGGTGCACGGCACAACGGTGGCGCTGGAGGGGGAGGGCGTCCTGTTGCGTGGGCCTTCCGGCGGCGGCAAGAGCGACTTGGCGCTCCGCCTGATCGACGGCGGCGCGCGGCTTATCGCCGATGATCAGACCGAGCTCGCGCGCGTGGCCGATGGCCTCCTTGCGCGATCGCCCGCCAGCATCGCTGGGCGAATGGAGGTCCGGGGCATTGGCATCCTCCGAGTGCCCACGGTGCCGAGCGCGCTCCTCCGACTGGTGATCGATCTGGTGGCGCCGGATCGTGTCGAGCGCCTGCCGGAGCCGCAGTTCTGCGACTATCTTCAATGTTCGCTGCCGCTGCTGGCGTTGGCTCCCTTCGAGGCGTCGGCGCCCGCCAAGATCCGTCTCGCCCTTGCCAGCTTGGTTAAGAGTGTGGCCATACCTATAGTCGGCACGCCATGACCCACCCGGCTCCCGGCTCGGCTGCCGTTGCAGACGGCCCCCAAGCGGGGGCAACAAGCCGCGTGCTGGTCGTGACGGGGATGTCGGGCGCGGGCCGGTCGACGGCGCTCAAGGTCTTGGAGGATTTGGGCTACGAGGCGGTCGATAACCTGCCGCTCTCGCTCGTGCCGAGCCTGGTGAGCCACCGCCCCCACAGCGCTCCGTTGGCGCTCGGGGCCGATGTGAGGACCCGGGATTTCGGGGTGAGCGCGCTCGCCGATACGCTTGATCGGCTGGCCCTGGAGGGTGGGGCGCGGCCTGCCGTCGTCTTCCTGGATTGCGGCGACGACCGGCTCGTGGAGCGCTTTACCGAGACGCGCCGGCGCCATCCCTTGGCCTCGGACAGGCCGGTAATCGACGGCATCCGGCTCGAGCGCCAATACGTTTCGCCCTTGCGAGATCGGGCCGATCTCGTTATCGATACCACCGACCTCAGCTTGGCCGACCTCAAGCGCGTCTTGCACGGTCATTTCGCGCTCGATCGCTCTCCTGGCATCGCCCTGTCTGTGATTTCCTTTTCCTACCGCCACGGTCTCCCGCGTGATGCCGACATCGTCTTCGATGCCCGGTTTCTGCGTAATCCGCACTACGTGCCGGTGCTCAAGCCGCAGACCGGGCTCGATCCCGAGGTGGGCGCCTATGTCGCGGGCGACCCGGATTTTCCCGGCTTCTTCCGTGACCTCAGTGCCCTCGTGGACTCGCTGCTGCCGCGCTTCGAGCGCGAGGGGAAAAGCTATCTCACGATTGCCATCGGCTGTACCGGCGGCCGCCACCGCTCGGTCTATCTTGCGGAGCGGTTGGCGGCTTGGCTCGGGGAACGGGGCCGCGCCGTGAGCGTGCGCCATCGCGACCTCGACCGTCCCGGCGACGCAGAAGCGCGCCCGCTCCGCGAGGCCGCCAGCTCATCCAAGGACATTCAATGATCGGAATTGTCATCGTCACCCATGGCCGTCTGGCCGCGGAATTCATCGCGGCGCTGGAGCACGTGGTGGGACCGCAGCGCGATATCGCCGCCATCTGCATCGGCCCCGACGACGACATGGAGCAGCGCCGGCAAGACATCTTGCAATCGGTCCGCGCTGTCGACACTGGCGATGGCGTTGTGCTGCTCACCGATATGTTCGGCGGCACGCCGTCCAACCTCGCGATCTCCGTGATGGACCGGCCCAAGATCGAGGTGATCGCCGGCATCAACCTGCCGATGCTGATCAAGCTCGCCAGCCTTCGCTCGACCGAGACGCTGGCCGATGCGGTGCGCGGCGCGCAGGAGGCGGGGCGCAAGTACATCAACGTGGCCTCCCAGCTCCTCGCCGACGCGCGCGGATGAGCGAGGTCGAGACCGCGGGCACCGGCGCCGACCAGCCCGCGGGCGTGGCACAGCGCAGCGTCACCATCTGCAACAAGCGTGGCCTCCATGCCCGCGCCGCCGCCCGCTTCGTCAAGCTCGCCTGGCAGTTCGATGCCGAGGTGACCGTGCGCAAGAACGGCACCACGGTCTCCGGCCGCTCGATCATGGGCTTGATGATGCTGGCGGCCGGTCCCGGCACCGCCATCGAGCTCGCCGCAACCGGCCGGGAGGCGGAGCGCGCCGTGGCGGCGCTCGCCGATCTCGTCGCCGGTGGCTTCGATGAGGGGTGAGGGTGCCGGCCGCAAGGAACGCGCCGAGCGCGTGCTGCACGGGCTTGCCGTCTCGCCCGGCATCGCCATCGGCCCGGCGTTCATCACCGAGAACGGCGAGGTGCCTGTCCCCGAGCGCCGCATCGAGCCCGAGGATATCACCGCCGAGCGCCAGCGCTTCGAGCAGGCGGTCCAGTTCTCCCTCAGGCAGCTGAAGAAGCTCAAGGGCAAGGCGGCGGCGCTGCCGGAATCCGCCGCCGAGGAGATGGGCTATCTGCTCGACGCCCATGTGGCGATGCTGTCCAACTCGAGGCTGGTCCGCGGCGTCGAGCGGCGCATCCGCGAGGAGCGGGTCAATGCCGAGCGCGCCGTACAGATGGAAATCGCCGCGATCGGCGAAAGCTTCGCCGCGATGGAGGACGTCTACCTCGCCCAGCGGATCGAGGACGTGCGCGTGGTGGGGGCGCGGCTGTTGCGCAACCTCACGCAGACCCCCTACACCGCGTTCCAGCGCCTCCCCGAAGGCACGGTGATCCTCGCCGAGGACTTGAGCCCCGCCGACACCGCGCTCATGGACCCCCGGCGCGTGGCAGGCTTTGCCGCGGTGCTCGGCGGTTCGGAGAGCCATACCGCCATCATGGCGCGGGCGCTCGGGTTGCCGGCGGTACTGGCGGTGGCGGGCCTCTTCGGCGAGGTGCAGCCGGGCGATGCCGTGGTGATCGACGGCTCCAGCGGCACCGTGGTGCTGAACCCGACCGCCGCCACCATCGAGCGCTACGAGGGCCGCCGCGAGGAGTACCGCAAGGAGCAGCGCCAGCTCGCGCGGCTGAAGCGCGTGCCGGCGGTGACCCGCGACGGCGAGGAGATCACGCTTGAGGCCAACCTCGAGCTGCCTCGCGAGCTCGAGCAGGCGCTCGCCGCCGGCGCCCAGGGTCTGGGGCTGGTGCGCACCGAGTTCCTGTTCATGAACCGGGACGATCTGCCGGACGAGGAGGAGCAATACCAAGCCTACAAGATGCTGGTGCGCGGCATGGAGGGGAAGCCCGTCACCATCCGCACGCTCGATGTCGGCGGCGACAAGATCGCGGCGCCCTTCGCAGAAAGCCTGGAAGGCGACGGCGGCAATCCCGCGCTCGGCCTGCGCGCGATCCGGCTCTCGCTGAAGGAGCGCAAGCTCCTCGATGCCCAGCTCGCGGCGATCCTGCGCGCGAGCGCCGAAGGACCGGTGCGCATCCTGCTGCCGATGGTCAGCAGCCTCACCGAGGTGCGCGGCGTGCGCGAGGCGCTGCAGCAAGTGACGCGGCGCCTGAAGCGGCGCGGGCTGGAGATCGCAGATCCACCGCCGCCCTTGGGCGTGATGATCGAGATCCCCGGCGCCGCGCTCGCCGCCGACGCCCTCGCGAGCGAGAGCGATTTCTTCGCGATCGGCACCAACGACCTGATCCAGTATACGCTCGCGATCGACCGCGGCGACGAGCGCGTGGCCTATCTCTATAACCCGCTGCATCCCGCGGTGCTGCGCCTGATCCAGTTCGCGATCGAGGCGGCGCTGCGGGCGCGGATTCCCGTTAGCGTCTGCGGCGAAATGGCAGGCGACCCCCGCTACACGGCGCTGCTCCTCGGTCTCGGCATCCGCGAACTCTCGATGGCGCCCGGTAATATCGCGCGCGTCAAGCGCCGCATCCGCCACCTCGATCTTCTGGCGGCTCAGCGCCGTGCCCGCGCAATCATGGATCAGATGGACGAGGCCCGCATCGCCAGCCTGCTCGACGACTTCAACACCATCGCCGGATCCAAATAGGCTCGCGATGGCATAGCGCCCATCCCTTGCCAGGCTTGCCGGTACACGGTTGCGCTGCTATATGCCGCGTCTCGTTTTTCCCGCGCCCGATCAGGAGTGTTTCATGGCCGAGGCTGCCGACTACAAGGTCGCCGATCTGTCCCTGGCGGATTGGGGCCGGCGCGAGCTCTCGATCGCCGAGAGCGAGATGCCGGGCTTGATGGCGATCCGCCAAGAGTACGGCGCCAAGCAGCCGCTCAAGGGCGCGCGCATCGCGGGCTCGCTGCATATGACGATCCAGACCGCGGTGCTGATCGAGACGCTGAAGCATTTGGGCGCGGACGTGCGCTGGGCTTCCTGCAACATCTTCTCGACCCAAGACCACGCGGCGGCGGCGATCGCCAAATCGGGCACGCCGGTCTTCGCCTACAAGGGCGAATCCTTGGAGGAGTATTGGGAGTTCACCCATCGCATCTTCCAATGGGCGGACGGGGGCACGCCCAACATGATCCTCGACGACGGCGGCGACGCGACGCTGCTGGTGCATCTGGGCCGGCGCGCGGCGCAGGATCCGTCCGTGATCGCCAAGCCCGTCAACGAGGAGGAAGAGGCGCTCTACGCCGCGATCAAGCGCCATCTCTCGGCGAAGCCCGGCTGGTACGCGCAGCTCGGCGACAACATCCGCGGCGTCACGGAGGAAACCACCACCGGTGTGCACCGGCTCTATCAGATGGCGAAGGAAGGCCGCCTCCTGTTTCCCGCCATCAACGTCAACGACAGCGTCACCAAGTCCAAGTTCGATAATCTCTACGGCTGCCGCGAGAGCCTGGTGGACGGCATCCGCCGCGCGACGGACGTGATGATGGCGGGAAAGGTCGCGGTCGTCGCGGGCTTCGGCGACGTCGGCAAGGGCTCGGCTGCCTCGCTGCGCAACGCGGGCGCGCGGGTGATGGTCACCGAGATCGATCCGATCTGCGCGCTCCAGGCGGCGATGGAAGGCTACCAGGTCATCACCATGGACGAAGCGGCGGGGATGGGCGACATCTTCGTCACCGCTACCGGCAATGTCGACGTCATCACCCTGGAGCACATGCGGCGCATGAAGGATCGCGCTATCGTCTGCAACATCGGCCATTTCGACAGCGAGATCCAGATCGGCGCGCTGCGCAACTGCAAGTGGGAAGAGGTGAAGCCGCAGGTCGATGAGGTCGTCATGCCCGACGGCAAGCGCCTCATCGTGCTCGCCAAGGGTCGGCTGGTGAATCTTGGCTGCGCCACCGGGCATCCGAGTTTCGTTATGAGCGCCTCTTTCAGCAACCAGGTGCTGGCACAGATCGAGCTCTTCACCAACACCGGCAAATACCAGAAGCAGGTCTATACTCTGCCCAAGCGGCTCGACGAGAAGGTTGCGGCATTGCATTTGGCGAAGCTCGGCGTG
>DATMMM010000311.1:0-7980 GCA_035569735.1 Allostellaceae bacterium
TCGATGCGATCGGGCACGCGGTGCTGGCGCGCGGCGAGGGCGCGCAGGAAAGGCAGGATCTCCCGCAGCAGACGCTCATAGGCCGCGCGGTCGCCATTCTGTGCCGCCGCCATTGACGCGGACCATTCCCGGTCCCTCGCGAGATCGCGACTACTTTCCGGCGGCATCGTTCCGAGTTTCCGAAGCTTCTAACCAAAGTCATGGCGGCGCCACCCGTGCCCGCGCTCTCCGGAAAGCGCGTGATGCGCTAGACGGCGCGCCGAATCGCGTGGAAGACGACGAGCACCACGACCGCTCCCAGCACCGCGACGACGAGGCTGTAGAGGTTGAGCCCGCTGACGCCGGCCTCGCCGAAGCGCTCCATGATCCATCCGCCGACGACGGCGCCGACGATACCCAGCAGCAGGTCGCGAATCAGTCCCTCGCCGGTCCTGTTCACGATCTTGCTGGCGATGAAGCCCGCGACAACGCCGAGGATCACCCAAGCGAGTATGCTCATCTTTATCCCCCAATTGGCCGGTCGTCTCGAGCGGCGGTGCATAGGCTCTATTCGAAGGGCGTCCCGCCGTCAACGCGGGCGAAAGCCTTGGTCCTGCCCTAATTGCACCAGCTTCGCCGCGAGGTCACTGCTTTGCCACCGGAGATCGGAGCGGGGTTCCTCGTTCTACGGTGAGCCCGCGGTGTGCCTGCGCGGCTCGGAATTCCCGTGGAAGGAGACATGTCCGTGCGCGCGAAACTAGCGTTGGCAGTGTTGGCGGTCAGCTCGCTTTCTCTTGCGGCATGCGGCGAGACGCCGGGTTGCCGCGCAGTCACTGGCGCCGGCGTCGGCGCGGCCGGTGGCGCGGCGATCGGCGCCCTGGCCGGTGCCCCGCTGACGGGCGCGCTCGCCGGCGCCGCCGGCGGCGGTTTGCTCGGTGCGGCCACCTCGCCCGACCAGGTGAACGGCCCCTCGCCTTGCTACTAAAGGGCCTATAGGTCCGGCCCAAATCCGGACTTCTCCGGAGAACGGGAAGGGCTCGGCGCGATGGCGCCGGGCCCTTTCGCTTTTCGGCGTTGAGTGGTATCGCGGTGGCGTGAACGCGCGCGCAGGGGTACTCAAGGTTTGGGCCGTGCTGTCGGTCGGCTGGATCGTCGGCCTCGACCTGCTGCTCGCCTTCGTGATCCTGAGATACCGTAGCGTGCTCTGGGGCTGGTTCGATCTCAGCGACGCTATCGATTGGCCGAAGCTCATCGAGGCCAACCTGCTGCCGCCGCTGCTCCTCGGCCTCGTCATGGTGCCGCTGCAATGGGCCCGAGCGCGCAGACCCGAATCGGGCTGAGAACCGCTGCCGCCAGTACAGCGTTCCGCGGGCACTACCGAAGCAGTGCCGCACTTAACCCATCCCGCTCAATCGCCGGCCGTCGCTTCGCGCAAGATGACCAAGAGCTCGTCGGCCGCGAATGGCTTTTCGATCGCGTAATCGGCGCCGAGCTTGCGGGCGGCCGCGATGCCATCCCAATTGCCGATGCCGGCGCCGCCTGACATGGCGACGATCCGCGCCTTGGGCCATTCGCGCCGGATCAGCGCAATCGTCTCGAGGCCGTCCTGCACGGGCATCATGAGGTCGACCAGCACGACGTCGGGCGCATTGGCCCTGAATGCCGCCACTCCCTGCCGGCCGTCGCGGGCGAGCACGACCTGAAATCCGTAGGTCTCCAACAGCATTTCGAGGCTTGAGCGAACCGCCTCGTCGTCGTCGATGACGAGCACCGTCGGGCCAGTCTCGGCAGCGTCGGCCTTGGGCGGGACCATGTGCGGCTATCCTCGGCACGCATTCTGCGCGCGTTGCCACGAGAGCACGCGCGGCCCCTGCGATCATTGATCGAGATCAGTCATTGGGTAGGTAGAAACACCTACGCCAAATCGGCCGCTCTTGGACGAGGCTGCCTCAGCCGCGGGCGGCCGTCGGTAACGGCCGCGCCCCGAGTGGGCTCTGTTGACTATGTAGGGGTCGGGGTCGGGATCGAATTGGTCGGAGTGAGAGGATTTGAACCTCCGGCCCCTGCCTCCCGAAAGCAGTGCTCTACCAGGCTGAGCTACACTCCGAGCCGTTCGAGGGAGCTATAGCGGACGCGCGCGCATCCTGCAATGGGCACGGGCCGCTCGCCGCGATCTCGCTCAGAACCCGCGCTCCAGGCAGAAATCGATGACCTCGTCGAGGGCGCGCTTTTCCGGGCAGTCGCGGAACGGCGCCAGTGCGGCGCGCGCGGCAGCGCCATAGGTGCGAGCGCGCTCCAGGGTTTCCGCGAGCGCGCCGTGGGTGCGCAGCAGCTCGATCGCGTGCTCGAGGTCGCCTTCTTCCTGCCGCAGCTCCTCGAGCGTGCGGCGCCAGAAGCGCTGCTCGTCTTCGCTGCCGCGGCCGAACGCCACTACGATCGGCAGCGTGATCTTGCCCTCGCGGAAATCGTCGCCCACGGTCTTGCCGAGCTCGGCCTGGCGTGCGGAATAGTCGAGCAGATCGTCGATCAGCTGGAAGGCAATGCCGAGATTGAGGCCGTAGGACTCGAGCGCCTCCTGCTCGGTGCGCGGCCGCTCCGCGAGGACCGCGCCGATCTTGCTGGCGGCGGCGAACAGCTGCGCCGTCTTGGAGCGGATCACCTGCAGATAGGCCGCCTCGGTGGTCTCGGTGTCGTTGGAGGTCACGAGCTGCAGCACCTCGCCCTCGGCAATCACCGCGGAGGCGCTCGACAGGATCGCCAGCACCTCAAGCGAGCCGTCCTCCACCATCAGCTGGAAGGCGCGGCTGAACAGGAAATCGCCGACCAGCACGGAGGGCTTGTTGCCCCAGACCGCGTTGGCGGTGGCAAGGCCGCGGCGAAGGTCGCTCGCGTCCACGACATCGTCGTGCAGCAGTGTCGCCGTGTGGATGAACTCGACCGCCGCCGCGAGTGCGATATGGCGGTCGCCGGGATAGCCGCAAAGCCGCGCGGCGGCGAGGGTCAGCATCGGCCTGAGCCGCTTGCCGCCCGCGGCGATGATGTGGCCGGCGAGCTGCGGGATGAGCGCCACGGGGCTCTGCGTGCGCTCGAGGATGAGGGTGTTCACGCGGTCGAGATCGCGCTCGAGGAGTGCCACCAGCCGGTCGAGGGTCGCCCCGCCCCGCCGTTGGGGATCCGACCCGCGCACGCTGACGATTTGTGCCACCGCAGACCCCGCTCGAGCCGCCTCCGGCGCGGTTTTCTTGACGCCTCCGCCGTTGGAGGCGAGCATAGGTCGCGGCCTCCTCCGGTCAAGCCTGAGCCATCCCCCCGATGAAAGAGCTGCTGCGTACGAACGATCCGGTCCGGCTTTCCTTCGTCGAGGCGCTGCTGTCGGCGGCGGGGATCGAGAGCGTGATGCTCGACCAGCACACCAGCATCATCGAGGGCAGCATCGGCGCGATCCAGCGCCGGATCATGGTCGAGGACCGCGATCACGGCCGGGCAAAAATGCTCCTCAGCGAAGCCGGCGAAGCGACCCCGTGACCGCAGCGCCGCTGCCGGAAGGCCAGACCGAGGACACGCTGCTCGGCGGACGCGTGCGCCTGCGTCAACCGGTCGCGGGATACCGGGTGGCGATCGATCCGGTGTTTCTCGCCGCGGCGGTTCCGGCGGTGCCGGGCGACCGCGCGCTCGATGTCGGCTGCGGTACGGGTGCCGCGGCGATTTGCCTTGCCATGCGGGTGCCGGATTGCCGCGTCACCGGCATCGAGCGCGAGCGCGAGCTGGTGCGGCTCGCCAACGACAATATCGTGCTCAACGGCTTGGCGGGGCGCGCCTCCGCGATGGCGGGCGATCTCATGAACCCGCCGCCGCGGCTCGAGCCCGGTGTCTTCGACCACGTGCTGGCCAATCCGCCGCACCTTGCCGCGGGAGTGGTGACCCCGCCGCTCGACCCCGCCCGCGCCGTGGCCCACGTCGAAGGCGCTGCCGATCTTCGAGCCTGGATCCGGTTCGCCTTCACCATGGCGCGGCCAAAGGGCACCATAACGCTCATCCATCGCGCGGATCGGCTCGATGCGATTTTGGCCGAGCTCACGGGACGCGCCGGCGAGATCGTGATCTTTCCGCTCTGGCCCGGCGCCGACAAAGCGGCAAAACGCGTGGTCGTTCGCGCGCGCAAGGGCGTGGGGACCCCGACCCGGCTTGCCGCGGGCCTCGTGCTGCACGAGGCGGACGGCCGCTATACCGCGGAGGCCGAGGCGGTTCTGCGCGAGGGCAGGGGGTTGAATCTGTAGAGCGCCCCCTCACCCCAACCCTCTCTCCGCTGGGGAGAGGGTTGGGGTGAGGGGGACGCTTCCATCTGCTATGCTCCTTCCATGAGCTTCGAAGACCTCAAGCACTGGATCCAGGACCGCGTGGGCGGCAAGCCCGCGCCGGCGGTGGCGGTGCTGCGGCTGGAGGGCGTGATTGGCGGACGCGGCGTGCGCGGCCTCACGCTGCAGCGCATGGCGCAGACCATCGAGCGGGCGTTCGAACTGCGCAATCTCAAGGCAGTGGCGCTGGCGGTGAATTCGCCGGGCGGCGCGCCCGTGCAATCGGCGCTGCTCTATCGCCGCATCCGCCAGCTCGCGGCCGAGAAGAAAATCCCGGTCTTCGCCTTCGCCGAGGACGTCGCGGCGTCGGGCGGATATTGGCTCCTGTTGGCGGGCGACGAGATCTATGCGGATGCGGCCTCGATCGTGGGCTCGATCGGCGTGGTGACCTCGAGCTTCGGCTTCGCCGAAGTGCTGAAGCGCCTTGGCGTCGAGCGCCGCCTGCACACCTCCGGCCGCGACAAATCGCTGCTCGATCCTTTCCTCGCAGAGGATCCGCGCGAGGTCCAGCGGCTCGAGCGGCTGCAGCGCGATCTGCACGACACCTTCAAGAGCGAGGTCGAGGAGCGCCGCGGCGCCAAGCTCTCGAAGACCGTCGAGCTCTTCGAAGGCGAGATCTTCAGCGGCCGCCGGGCCCTCGAGCTTGGCTTGGTCGACGGCCTCGGCGAGCTCCGGGGCGTGATGCGCGAGCGCTTCGGCGAGACCGTGCGGCTGCGCACGCTCGAGAGCGCGCGATCGCGTCGCTGGTGGCGGCTGCCGGGTGTCACGCGCGCCCCGCGCGGCGGGCTCGGCGATCTCCTCGATGAGCTCGTCGGCGCGATCGAGGAGCGCCTCACTTGGAGCCGGTTCGGGCTTTGAGTCCGCCACGCCTTGACCCCGGTGGCTCCGACCCCCTAAACCGGAGCATGTTCGGGTTAGGACTGTTCAAGCTTCTGTTCCTCGCCGGCGCGGTGGCGGGGGTCTGGTATCTCTTCAAGATGCTGGCGGGCCCGAGCGCGCCCTCGACGGACCCGGCGGCGCAGGCGCGCAAGCGCGCCACCAGCACCGCGGGCAATCGCGCCATCGAGGCCGAGGACATGGTGGCGTGCAAGATCTGCGGCACTTATGTCGCGGCGAATGGCGCCCGCTCCTGCGGGCGCGCCGATTGTCCCTCGCGCGGCTGAGTCCGCACCTTTCATGGCGGCGAGCGCCCTTTCCGGGACCAGCTTTCAGGCCCTGATCCTGCGCCTGCAGGATTTCTGGGCCCAGCAGGGCTGCGTCATCCTGCAGCCCTATGACCTCGAGATGGGCGCGGGGACCTTTCATCCCGCCACCACCTTGCGCGCGCTCGGCCCGAAGCCCTGGCGGGCGGCTTATATCCAGCCCTCGCGGCGCCCGACCGACGGCCGCTACGGCGAGAATCCCAATCGCCTCCAGCATTACTATCAATGCCAGGCGATCCTGAAGCCGGCGCCGCCCGACAGCCAGGATCTCTACCTCCGGAGTCTCTACGCGCTCGGCATCGAGCCCGCCAATCACGATATCCGCTTCGTCGAGGACGATTGGGAGAGCCCGACCTTGGGCGCATGGGGCCTCGGCTGGGAAGCCTGGCTCGACGGCATGGAGGTGTCGCAATACACCTACTTCCAGCAGGTCGGCGGCATCGAGTGCGATCCAGTCTCGACTGAGCTCACCTATGGGCTGGAACGGCTGGCGATGTATGTGCAGGGGGTCGAGAACGTCTATGACCTCGACTTCAATGGCGCTCCGCCGCCGGGCCGTATCACCTACGGCGACGTCTTCAAGCGCGCCGAGCGGGAGTTCTCCGCCTATAATTTCGAGTACGCGGACACCGAGCAGCTGTTCCGACACTTCGAGGATGCCGAGCGGGAATGCCGGGCGCTGCTCGCGAGGAACCTGGCGCTGCCCGCCTATGACCAATGCATCAAGGCGAGCCACCGGTTCAATCTGCTGGACGCGCGCGGCGTGATCTCCGTCACCGAGCGCGCGAACTATATCGCTCGGGTGCGCGCGCTCGCCAAGGCCTGCTGCGAGGGATGGCTCGCGGCGGAAACAGCGCCCGCCTGAGTCGATGCCCGATCTCCTCTTCGAGCTCCTGACCGAGGAAATTCCGGCGCGCATGCAGGGGCAGGCGGCGGCGGATCTGCAGCGGCTCGCGGGCGCGAAGCTCGCGGCCGCGGGTCTGGCCTGCGCCTCGATCAAGTCTTATGTGACGCCGCGGCGCCTGGCGCTGGCAGTGACCGGACTGCCGCAGGCCCAGCCGGACCAGAGGGAGGAGCGCCGCGGGCCCCGAAAGGGCGCGCCGGTCCAAGCGGTGCAGGGCTTCCTCAAATCCGCCGGACTAGCCTCCCTCGACCAGTGCGAGGAGCGTGACACCGGCAAAGGGGTGTTTTATTTCGCCGTCATCGAACGGGCGGGCGAGCCGACCGCCCAAGTACTGCCGCCGCTGATCCGCTCGATCCTGCACGAGTTTCCCTGGCCGAAGTCGATGCGGTTCCCGGCGGCGAGTTTCCGCTGGGTGCGGCCGATCAATAGCGCGCTCTCGCTCTTCGACGGCAAAGTCCTGCCGCTGGACCTCGGAGCCATCCCAGTCGGCCACACCACCATCGGCCACCGGTTCCTGGCGCCGCAACGCATCCCGATAAAAGATCTCCAGGATTACGAGGCGAAGCTCCATCGCGCTTATGTGGTGCTCGACCTCGACGCGCGGCGCAAGCAGATCGCCGAGGCGCTTCTGAAGGCCGCGACGACGGCAAAGCTCACGCTCAAGGACGATCCGGGCTTGCTTAACGAGGTGACGGGCCTGGTCGAGTGGCCGATGGTGCTGACCGGCAGCATCGATCCCGCCTTCATGAGTTTGCCGCCGGAGGTACTGACCGCCTCCATGCGCGCGCACCAGAAATATTTTTCGCTGCTCGATGACAAGGGCGAGCTCGCGCCGAAGTTCCTGATGGTGTCCAACATGATCGCGAAGGACGGCGGCAAGACGATCGTCGCCGGGAACGAGCGCGTGCTGCGCGCGCGGCTCTCGGACGCGCAGTTCTTCTGGGATCAGGATAGAAAGGTGCGGCTCGCGTCGCGCATGCCAAAGCTGAAAGAGCGCGCCTTTTTCCATGGGCTTGGTTCTGTGGGTGACAAAATTGATCGATTGCAGCGACTCGTACAGGACATCGCTCCCGCATTGTTGCGCGATCCCAGCTGGCTCTCTCGGATCAAATGGCCTGTGAAGATTACGCAGCCGGGCGAGTCGTTTATGGCTGCGTTGGCCCGTGTCGTCTCACTTGTGAAGGCCGACTTAACAACAGGAATGGTCGGAGAGTTTCCTGAACTCCAGGGCATCATGGGCCGCTACTATGCTCTCAGCGAAGGGGAACCTGAGGACATCGCGACAGCAATCGATGGTCACTACTCTCCGCGCGGACCGGATGATGATCTCCCCGGATCGCCGTACGGTGTGATCGTTTCTATAGCGGATAAACTCGACACCCTCGTCGGATTTTGGATGATCGACGAAAAGCCGACGGGCTCAAAAGACCCATTCGCGCTCCGACGCGCCGCGCTCGGTGTTATCAGGCTCATCACGGAGTTCAAGCTTCGCATAAATCTGCTGGCGGCGATTGACTTCGCGTGGGAGCGCTATCTCGAT
>DATMMM010000312.1:0-3448 GCA_035569735.1 Allostellaceae bacterium
CGATGGCCAGGTCAATCTCCGCGACGCGCTGCGGCGGACCATCGCGTACGAAAGTCCGGAAGGCAAACAATACAAGCTCAACGACAAGACCGCCGTGCTGCTGGTGCGGCCGCGCGGGTGGCATCTGCCGGAGAAGCATCTCAGGGTCGACGGCGAGCCGATCTCGGGCGCGCTCTTCGATTTCGGCCTGTTCTTCTTCCACAACGCGAAGGCGCTCATCGCCAAGGGGAGCGGCCCCTACTTCTATCTGCCCAAGCTCGAGAGCCACCTGGAGGCGCGGCTCTGGAACGAGGTGTTCCTGCACGCCCAGGCGAAGCTCGGGGTGCCCAAGGGCTCGATCAAGGCGACGGTCCTCATCGAGACCATCATGGCCGCCTTCGAGATGGACGAGATCCTCCACGAGCTGCGCGAGCATTCTTCCGGACTCAACTGCGGCCGCTGGGACTACATCTACAGCTTCATCAAGAAATTCGCCGAGGATCCCAAGGCCGTGATGCCCGACCGGGCGCAGGTCACGATGACCTCGCACTTCCTGCGATCCTACAGCCTGCTGCTGATCAAGACCTGCCACCGGCGCAACGTCCATGCGATGGGCGGCATGGCCGCGCAGATCCCGATCCGCAACGACCCCGAGGCGAACGCCCAGGCCATGGACAAGGTGCGCGCCGACAAGCTCCGCGAGGCCGGCGATGGCCATGACGGCACCTGGGTCGCCCATCCCGGTCTGGTGCCGATCGCCAAGGAGGTCTTCGACAAGGAGATGCCCGGGCCGAGCCAGATCGCCCGCCAGCGCCAGGACGTGCACGTGACCGCGGCCGACCTCCTCAAGGTGCCCGAGGGCACGATCACCGAGGCGGGACTCCGACAGAACATAAACATCGGCATCGGCTATCTCGAGGCGTGGCTCAGAGGCATCGGCTGCGTCCCGCTCTACAATCTCATGGAGGATGCCGCCACCGCCGAGATCAGCCGCGCCCAGATCTGGCAGTGGATCCGCCATGGCGCCAAGCTGCAGGACGGCAGGCTCGTCGAGCGCGGGCTCTGCCATGACATGCTGGCGGAGGAGCTGCAGAAGCTCCGGAAGAATGCCGGCGAGGAGGCCTATGCCAAGGGCCGCTTCGAGGACGCCGCCGCGATCTTCCGCGACATGATTGATGCGCCGCGGTTCGTCGAGTTCCTGACGCTCCCAGCCTACGACAAGGTCTTGGCCGACGGCGGCTGAGGCGGGGCCCGCTCCAAGCCACGCGGCTCTCGCCTACTTCACGTTGACGTAGCGTAGCGCGAAGTAGTCGTCGGCGGGCAGCACGAGGTCGATGTTGTCTTTGGTCGCCCAGATCACCGCCTGCTGATGGAGCGGAAGGGTGGCGATGTCGTCGCGCGCCATCTTGAGAGCTTCGTGCAACTCGTCGAGGCGCTTCTTCTGGTCGATCTCGACCTGGATCTGGTCGACCAGCTTGTCGAGCGCGGGGTTGGAGTAGCCGCCCAGGTTGAAATCGCCGGCATGGGTCTTGGGATCCGGCGTGTGCAGCAGGTTCAGGAGCGCGTTGTGCGCGTCGATGGTGGTGGGCGTCCAGCCGATCAGATATAGGCTGGTCTGCAGGCTCGGCGTGTTCACCTTGGCGAAAAACTTGGCGCGGGTCTGCGCCAGCAGGTTCACCTTGATGCCGACCTTGGCGAGCATGCTCACGACGGCGAGGCAGATCTGCTCGTCGTTCACGTAGCGGTCGGTCGGGCAATCCATGCCGGTCTCGAAGCCGTTGGGGTAACCGGCTTCGGCGAGCAGCTTCTTGGAAGCCGCGGGATCGTGGGGCAGACGCTTGTTGAGCTCGTCGCTGAACCCCTTGACCCCAGGGCCGACCATGAGCGCGGTCGCCTTCGCCTGGCCGCGCATCACCTTGGCCACGATCGCATCCTCGTCGATCGCCTGGTACATGGCTTGGCGGACGCGCTTGTCCTTATAGGGGTTCTTGCCCTTGATGTTGGACTCCAGGAGCTCCGGCCGGAACTCGTCCAGGCCGAGATAGATCGTGCGCAGCTCGGGCGCCTGCACGATCTTGAAGCCTTTGGTGTTGGCGATGCGATCGACGTCCTGCGACGGCACGGCATAGAGCATGTCGAGCTCGCCCGATAGCAGCGCCGCCACGCGCGTGGCGGGATTGGCGACGCGCTGGAAGATCACCTCGTCGAGATTGTGTTTCGGCTGATCCCACCAGGTCGGGTTCTTCACGAGCACCGTCCGCACGTCGGGCTCGCGCTCCTTCAGCATGAAAGGCCCGGTGCCCATCGCGTGGGTGGTGGCGTAGCTTTCCTCGTTCTTGGTGAGGTCGGCGGGGTGCTGGGCGTTGTTCTTCTCGCACCAGGCCTTGCTCATGATGTCCCAGTTGGTGATCTCGTCGGGCAGGATGGGATCCGGCGCGGTGGTCTCGAAATCGACGGTGAGGTCATCGACCGTGCGGACCTCCTTCACGGTCGCGAGCACGCTCTTCATGTTGGAGCCGGCATCGAGCACGCGCGCATGTGAGAACACCACGTCGTCGGCGCCGAAAGGCGTGCCGTCCTGGAACTTGACGCCGGGTCGCAACTTGAAGCGCCAGACCTGCGGATTGGTCTCGAGCTGGGTCCAGGACACCGCGAGCGCGGGCTCGAGACTCAGATCGTGAGCATCGCGCCGGACCAGCGGCTCGTAGATATTGCTGTCGAAGGACAGCAGGAAGGTCTCCTGGCGGGCGTAGGGGTCCAACGAGTTCGAATCGGCGTCGTTCGCCCATCGAAACGTCGCCGCCGCAGCCGATTCCGCGATGCCTGCCGCCAGGACGGCCACCAGTCCGGCTGCCAACGCCCATCGCTTCATAAACTCGCTCCCTTTCTTTCGTGCGGTTGAGTCCGCCTAGTCTCTCATGCCCTGGTAATGTCTATTTCCAAAGGCGGCACGCGGGTTTGCTTGCCCTGGCGCAGCAGATTTCGCTTTGGTGGCGGGCGAGTCAAGGCTCGCTGCCCTTAACCGGCGGCCTTGGGCCAAGGCGGAACCGAGGCGCAAGTTTCTAGCTATTTCTCCGTCATGGCGATCTCGGGGCTGCGCGTGCCGGCGCGCAGCCGCTCCAGATGGATCTCGACGCAGCCATCGTAGGGGTTCTCGGCGTAGAGCTCCTCGAAGAGCGCCAGCGTATCCTCGACGCCGGCCTCGAGGTGCTCGTAGGCGTGCAGGTAGCGCTTGATGTAATCGCTGGCGGCGCGCTCCTCGCTCAAGGGTTCGAACACGCCGAGCGCCTGGGTCTTGCCCTTGACGATGACCATTCCCATCGGCCGGAACGGGATGCCCTTGCACTCCGCGCGGGTCACCTCCGAGACGCAGAGGCGGGTCCCAAAATACTTGTTGAGGCCCTCGAGGCGCGAGGCGGTGTTCACGGCGTCGCCCAGCGCGGTGTATTCCATCTTGTCATGCGAGCCG
>DATMMM010000313.1:0-8260 GCA_035569735.1 Allostellaceae bacterium
CTCGGCCGTCGCCTTTTCATACGCCGTGACAACGCGCTCGGCGTGGGCGACGTCGCCGGGCTGCGGCGCGTATTCCTCGTTGAGGATCGCGACCTGGCTCGGGTGGATGCAGGCGGCGCCGAGGAAACCCAGGCGGCGCGAGCGCTGGATCGTGGCGCGGAAAGCTGCGAGGTCGCGGAAATCGGCGACCGTGCCGAGAAAACCCAAGGGCAGGATGCCGACCGAGCGCGCGGCGATGATCATCTGCTGCTTCGGGAAGAGCAAGCCTTCGGCTTCCGGCAGCATTCCGACGGACAGCGCGAAGTCCTCGGCGCCGAGGGTCATGGCGACCACTCGTGGATGCGCGCGCGCGATCTCCGGCATCTCGAAAAAGGCCGCGGCGGTCTCCACCATGGCGAGGAGCTTGGTGGCGCCGATCGCCATGCCGCGCTCGACCTCGATCTCGTCGATCGCCTCGGCGAGGAGCCGTAGATGATTGGCACTCTCGACCTTCGGCAGCGCCAGCGCCTGCACGCGCGGCGAGACCGCGGCCTCGATGTCGGGAATGGCGAGCCGGAGCGGCCGGTTAATCCGCACGAGCACGTCGGCGCCGCCACGCGAGACGATCTCGGCGGCTTCCTGCAGGAGCGTGCGCGCCCGGGGCTTCTCGCCCGGCGGCACGCTGTCCTCGAGGTCGAGGATGATGGCGTCGGCGCCGCGCGAGGCTGCTCCGTCGACGAACTTACGCGCGATCACCGGCACGAACAGCAGGGAACGCCAGACCGGCAGGTCGGACCTGAGCGCCATCAGATCACACCTTTCTCGGAGAGCTCGGCGATGCGTTCGTCGCTCAGGCCGAGGAGTTCGCCGAAGACTTCCCGGTTGTGCGCGCCCAGCGGAGAGCCCAGCCATTCGATGGCGCCCGGCGTCTCGGAGAGCCGCGGCACCACGTTGGGCACGGCGATCTCGCCCGCGCGCTCGTCCTCCAGGATCAGGATGTTCTCGCGCGCCTTGTATTGCGGGTCATCGAAGATCTCGTCGATCGCATAAACGGGACCGCAGGGCACCTGGTACGCGGCGCACGTCTCGAGCACGTCGTCGCGCCCGAGGCCGCGCGTCCAGTCCGAGACCAGCGCGTCGACGGCGTCTCGCGCGGCGGTGCGCTGCTTGAAGGTGCCGTAGGGACCACCGCCGGCGATCTCGGGCCGACCCATGGCGGCGGCGAGCCGCTCGAAAATCTTGTCGGTCGTGCAGGCAATCGCAACCCAGCGGCCGTCCTTGGTCGGATAATGGCTGTGCGGTACCGCATTGACGGTGGCGGGCCCCATGCGCTGCCGCACGCGGCCGGTCTCGTGATAGGCGGAGGCGAGCTCGTCCAGGATGCGAAACACCGGCTCGTAGAGTCCGATGTCGATCATCTGGCCTTCGCCGGTGATGTCGCGCGCGCGCAAGGCGAGCAGCGCGCCATAGGCGCCGTAGATGCCGGTCAGGTAATCCGGAATGGTCGCCGATCCCGGCGTCACCGGCGCGCGATCGGGATATCCCGCGAGAAAGGAGAGGCCGCTGAACGCGTTCGCGATTCGGCCGAAGCCCGGACGATCGCGATAAGGTCCGGTTTGTCCGTAGCCGGTGATGCGCACCATGATGAGCCGTGGGTTGTGCTTTCTGAGCTCGTCGTACCCGATGCCCCAGCCTTCAAGCGTCCCGACCTGGAAATTCTCCACGACGATATCGACATTCGCCGCGAGCTGTTTCGCGAGCTCGGCGCCCTCGGGGGTGCGGAGATCGAGAGTGATGGATTTTTTGTTTCGCTGCTCGCTCATGAAGATGAGGGAATCGCCGGACTTGGAGGGCGTGCCGAAGCGGCGGAAGGCGTCGCCGACCTTCGGGAGCTCGATCTTGATCACCTCGGCCCCGAATTCCGCGAGTTGCGTCGTGCAGAACGGTCCCGAGATGAAGCTCGAGAGGTCGAGGACGCGGATGCCTTGGAGCGGTTTGGGGCTTGGCGCGGTCTTGCTCATCGAGCGAAGCTAGCGCCGGCACTCGTCGACAAGCAAGCGCCTAACCAGCGCGGCGGGGGACTCCGGATTTCACGATCTCCACCACGGGATTGAAGCCGAAGCGATAGGAGAGCTCCGCCGGCTCCGCGATGTCCCAGATCACGAAATCGGCTTGCTTGCCCGGCTCGAGCGCGCCGCGGTCCGCAAAGCCGAGGGCGCGGGCGGCGTTGCGGGTGACGCCGGCGAGCGCCTGCTCCGGCGTCATGCGGAAGAGCGTGCAGGCCATGTTCAGCATCAGCAGCAGCGAGGTCACCGGCGAGGTGCCGGGGTTGCAATCGGTCGAGATCGCGATGGACACGCCGTGCTTGTGGAAGAGATCGAGCGGCGGCAGTTGCTTCTCGCGCAGGAAATAAAACGCACCGGGCAGCAGCACCGCGACCGTGCCGGCGGCCGCCATCGCCCGCACGCCGGCCCCGTCGATGTATTCGAGGTGATCGGCCGAGAGCGCGCCATAGCGGGCAGCGAGCGCGGCGCCGCCGAGGTTGCTCAGCTGCTCCGCGTGCAGCTTCACCGGCAAGCCCAGCTTGCGGGCGGCTTGGAAGACTCGCTCGACCTGTGCCGGCGTGAAGCCGATGCCCTCGCAAAAGGCATCGACGGCGTCGGCCAAGCCCTCGCGCGCAACCGCGGGCAGCATCTCGCTCGTCACGAGATCGATAAAGGCATCGGACCGGTCCGCGTACTCCGGCGGCAAGGCGTGCGCGCCCAGGAACGTCGTCGCTACGGTGACCGGCAGATCGCGGCCCAGGCGCCGCGCCACCCGCAGGCTCTTCGCCTCGGAGGTGGCGTCGAGGCCGTAGCCCGATTTGATCTCGATGGAGGTGACGCCCTCGGCGAGCAGCGCTTCGAGACGCGGGCGGGAGGCCTCGTAGAGCTCGTCCTCGGACAGACCGCGCGTCGCCGCGACCGTGGCGCGGATACCGCCGCCGGCGCGGGCGATCTCCTCATAGGTCGCCCCCTCGAGGCGGCGCTCGAACTCGCGGGCGCGGCTCCCGCCAAAGACCAGATGCGTATGGCAGTCGATCAGTCCCGGCGTGATGCAGCGGCCCTTGGCGTCGTGCACGATCGCATGGGCCGCCGCGGGTTGGTGCGTGAACTCGGACATGCGCCCCATCCAGGCGATCCGGTCGCCCGCCACGGCGAGAGCGCCGTCCTCTATCAGCCCGTAGGGAGTGCCGGTCTCGGTCATGGTGACGAGCCGGGCGTGGGTCCAGACATGATTCCAGGATTGGGTGCTCATGGCCTAGTATCTCACGTCTGAGCGGGGCGGTAGCCACTCACTTGGTTGCCGTCCTCGGGCGAGAGGCGCGCGAAAAAGGCGATAGAGATCAGCGGCAATAGCCCGACCGCGATGAAAGCCGGCACGAAGTCGCCGATCATAGGCGCCCTGGCGTCGCCGGTGAGCAGTGCCAGGATGGTGGCGCCGAGCGCCACGCCGAAACTCTGGGAGAGCTGCTGCCCGACACTCGAGATGCTGCTCCCTTTGCTGACGTTGGTGTCATTGAGGTCGGCATAGGCGAGCGTGTTCATGCAGGTGAACTGCAGAGAGCGGAAGAAGCCGAATGCCAGAAGTCCCGCGATGAGGAGCCAGTGCGACGTGTCCGAGCGGACCAGCGCCAGCGCCATGGTCATGAGCCCGACCAGCACCGCATTGCCGAGCAGCAGGGTACGGAATCCGAAGGTACGCAGGAGTGGCGGCGAGGTGGACTTCATCACCATCGACCCGACTGCGAGCACGAAGGTGAGGCTGCCTGACTGAAAGGCCGTGAGTCCGAACGGCACCTGGAGCATGAGCGGCAACAGGAAAGGAATGGCGCCGAGCCCGGTGCGGCAGATGCCGCCGCCGATCACGGCGATCCGGAACGTCTTGACCCGGAACAGCGTGAGATCGACCGCGGGATCGGGTGCGCGGCGCGCGTAGAAGCCATAGGCGGCGAGGCTCAGCGCCGACACCGCCACGATTGCCGCCTCGGCCGCGCCGGAGATCAGCCGCCTTCCCGCGTTCTCGAGCGCGAGCTCGGCGGTGGCGAGGCCGATGCCGCAGAGCGCGAATCCCACGAAATCGAACCGGCTGACCGCCGAAGCGCGGAAATTCTCGGCGAAGCGGTATGCCAGCGCGATGCCGATCAGGCCGATCGGTATGTTGATATAGAAGATCCAGCGCCAGCTCATGTAGGTGGTAAGGAAACCGCCCACCAACGGTCCGATCGCTGGTCCGACGAGCGCCGGCAAGGTCACGTAGCTCATGGCGGTCACGAGCTCGCTCTTGGGGAACGAGCGCAGCATGATGAGCCGGCCCACTGGCGTCATCATGGCCCCACCCAAGCCCTGCAGGATGCGGGTCAGGACCAGCATCGGGAGCGATGTCGCGAGCCCGCAGAGCACCGAGCCCAGCGTGAACACGCCGATCGCCGTGCAGAACACGCTGCGCGCGCCGAACCGGTCTGCCACCCAGCCGCTGATGGGGATGAACACGGCGAGGCTCAGCAGATAGCTGGTGATGGCGACGTTGAGGCGGAGCGGGCTCTCGCCGAGACTTGCCGCCATCTGCGGGATCGAGGTTGCCAGGATGGTCGAGTCCAGGTTCTCCATGAAGAACCCGCAGGCGATCACCAGCGGGATCAGGAGGCGCAGTCTCGGCTCCGCGATCACCCGATAGGTGGGCGTCAGGAGACGCTGGTCCTCGGACTCGATCATGCCGGCGGTACCGCGCTCAAGCCGGGCGGTGCAGATCGGGGGCTTGGCGCGTTACGGTGCGCCGGCCCCGCTTGAAAGCGTAGAGCACGGGCGCCACCACGGCCACTGCCTCGGACTCGGTCTTGGCGTCCAGGACGGCGATGTCCGCGGGGTTGCCGACAGCAAATCCATAGTCGCGAAAGTTCAAGATGCGCGCGGCGTCGCTCGACACCATCTCGAAGCACGCCCGGAGATCGTCGGGGCTGCTCACTTGCAATGTGTTGGCGTGCAGGTTCGCCATCCGGACCAGCGAACAGTCGCCAAAGGGCGTGAAGGGATTGAGGATGTTGTTGTTGGCGATCGAGCAGGTGACGCCCAGGCGATCGTACGCGTTGACATCGACAATGCCGCGGCGAACGTCGTAAGTCTGGTCGCGGCCCATGAGGAAGAGATCCGTCGCCGGCAGCACGGTGACGGCGACGCCGGCGTCGGCAAGCCGGCGCGCGATCGGGGCCTGGCGCTCCGGCGGCAAGGTCGAGAGCTTCGTCACGTGGCCCACGTTGACGCGCCCACCGTAACAGTGGTGCTCCGTAAGCTCGATCACGCCGTGGATATCCATGCCCTCCGGAGCGTTGCCGAAATCGAGATGGAGATCGACGTCGAGGTCGTGAGCCCGCGCGAGCTCGAAGACGCGGGTGATCTGCTTCATGTGGTCGCGGTCATAGCCGGGTGCACCGCCAACGGACGTAATGTGATCTCCACGCTCGATCGCTTGGATCAGCAGAGTCTCGGCGCCGGGTACGCCGGTCATGCCTTCCTGGAGGAAAACACAGATCTCGAGATCGATGGCCCATCGGTAATCCCGGGCCAACGCCTGGATGGCCTCGAGCCCGATGAGGCCGCCGCTCGGATCGACCTCGACGTGCGTGCGCATCCGCGTCGTGCCCTGGAGGATCGCGGCCTCCAGCGTCGCCTTTGCGCGAGCATGGACGTCCTCGAGGGTGAAATGGCGCTTGGCCTCCTGGACTCGCTTGACGGCATTGGCGGCGTTGCGGCTCGCCTCGGGCGCGCAGCGCTCGATGATCCGGGATTTGTCGAGATGAATGTGCGACTCCACGAGACCCGGAGTGAGTAACCTGCCGCCGAGATCGAGTTCCTCGCGGGCCGCCGCTGCGATCTTGGGCGCGATCTCGGCGATCCTGCCGTCGATGACGCCCACGTCCCGCGGGCCCTCGGCGCCCATCACGGCGGCATTGCGTAGAACGAGATCCATCCGGCCTCCTCGTGGGCTGGCCCGCGCCCTGCAATTCTATGGTGCGCCGACCGCAGTCGAGTCAACCGGGCAAGGGCGCAGAACAGTCCCCGCCAAACGGCCGTGGCGCCGCGGTCGTGCCGCGCCTAGAGTCTCGCGTTCCGAGACGGCGCAGCCCCATCCACGAAGACCCCGATGCTGTTTGATCCCCGCCGCCTCGCGATCGCTCTCTCGGGGCTCTGCTCCTTCATCAACCTCTATGCAACGCAGCCGCTGTTGCCGCTCTTCGCGCGCGACTTCGATGCCGGCCCCGCGGCGGTGAGCTTCACCATCGGCGCCACCACCTTGGGTGTCGCCTTGGGGGCACCCTTCGTCGGGTTGGTCGCTGACGTGTTGGGGCGCAAGCGGATCATCGCCGGTGCCATGGCGCTGATGGTGGTGCCGACCGCGCTCATCGCGCTCAGCACGTCGATCAGCGAGCTGGTTCTCTGGCGGTTCGTGCAGGGTCTGCTGTTGCCGCCGATCTTCGCCGTGACGCTCGCCTACATCGGCGACGAGTGGCCCGTGGACGAGATCCCCAGCGCGACCAGCGCCTACATCGCCGCCGGCGGTCTCGGCGGCTTTCTCGGGCGGTTCCTGTCGGGCGTCATCGCCGACCATGGCGGCTGGCGCGCCGCGTTCTGGCTCTATGCCGCCATTACCGCGCTCGCCGCCATTCACGTTTCGCTGGCGCTGCCCCGGGAGCGGCATTTCGTGCGCGCGGACGGGCTCCGTCACTCCGCCCGGTTGATGATCGGGCATTTCCTGAATCTGCCGATCGTCGCCACCTTCGCCATGGGTTTCGGGGTGCTGTTCTCCTTCGTGGCGGCGTTCACCTACGTGAACTTCTATCTGGCGGCGCCGCCCTTCGAGCTCTCTGCCTCGGCTCTGGGCTCGATCTTCGTGGTCTACCTGCTCGCGGTGGTGGTGACGCCTATGACCGGCCGATGGATCCGGCGGATCGGGCGCCGGGCGCTGGTGATCCTGGCGGTGGCAGGGTGGTGCGCGGGATTGCTGATCACCCTGGTTCCCTGGCTCCCCGCCATCATCGTGGGGCTCGCGATCGCCTCGGTGAGCGGCTTTGCCTGCCAAGCCGCCGCCACCGGCCTGCTGGCGCAACGCGCGGCCGGGGCGCGATCGTCCGCGCTCGGTCTCTATGTGACCTGCTATTACCTGGGCGGCAGCGCGGGCGCCACGGCGCCGGCTTTGGTCTGGGCGCGAGCGGGGTGGCCCGGTTGCGTCGCGCTGGTGATCGCGGTGCTCGTGGCGATGGCGGCTCTGGTCGCCCGATTCTGGAGCTCCGAGCGGCCGGGCCACGCCTGATGGGCCGCGCGCCGTCGATCTGCCAGCCGCAGCCGTCGTGGTAATTCAGGTACAGCGCAGGTCTTTCGAGTAACTAATTGGGGAGCTTGGTAATTTTCTGCCCTGCGGCGCGACATCGACATTTTCGCAACACTCCGAGCTTTTCTGCGTGGGCGGATTGCATGCGCACGAATCTGCCGACATTATCAGTTGTCATTTGCGTTCAATCTTAAGAAGAGGAGCGGAGAAATGTTGGTGAAGTTGTGGACGGTCGCCGTAGCCGCGGTGGTCGCGGGTGCATTGGCACTGCCGGCGCCGGCCGCTTATGCACAAGCCTCGACCGCACCAGCGGCGAAGCCCATGGCGATGAAGAAGCCGATGGCGAAGAAAGCGGCGCACAAGGACTGCTATGACTACGCTTGGCAGTCGGGCGCAATGTCGGATTGCTTGGCCAAAGGGACCAGCAAGGCCAGCGACAGCAAGCCGATGAAGAAGGCGAGCAAGAAGAAGAAGGTGACGAGCTCGTAGCGAGGACGGGATCTTCGCCCGCGAGGCGGTGCGGCGGCACCCGTTCGCGTTGGGGGACGAGTCGGCTGATGCGCCGGGGCTAGCCTTGCGGGCTCTTTTTCTTTGCGGACCTTAGCGGCGGCGCTTCGCCCGAGCGGTGGCCGGCGCGGCCAAGGGATCATCAGGCCAGGGGTGCTTCGGATAGCGTCCGCGCATCTCCGCGCGCACGCTGCCGTAGGATGTCGCCCAGAAACCCCGGAGATCCCCGGTGACCTGCAGTGGTCGGCCCGCCGGCGACAGCAGGTGCAGCAACAGCGGCACTCGCCCGCCGGCGACCGTGGGCGTTTCCCCGAGACCAAACAGCTCCTGAATGCGAACCGCCAGGACTGGTGTGTCTCTGGCGCCGTAGTCGATCGGCACCCGCGAGCCGCTGGGCGCCACGATGTGA
>DATMMM010000314.1:0-6267 GCA_035569735.1 Allostellaceae bacterium
AGCCGATCAGCACGTCGGTGACGAACTTCACGCCGGGGTACGCCAGGGTCAGCAGGAGGTAGGCGAGCAGGATCCCGCGCGCCGCCTGCTGGCCGCGCACGCCGGTGAACCGATGCGCCGCCAGCAGCAGCCCGATCGCGACGAAGGCCGCGATCGAGAACGTGGTCTTATGGTCGAACACCAGCAGGCGGCCGCGCTCGAAATATTCCGCCGCCATGCCGCTCGCAAGGCCGAGCGCCAGCACGAGCTCGCTCGCCGCGAGGAGCGCCACTTGCAGCCGTTCGCTCTCCGCCACGGCCGGCAGCCGCCGGGTCAAGGCCGTGGGGCGCCTGGCCTTGAGCGCGCGCTCCTGCAAGAAGACGGCGACGCCCGCGACCGCCGCCAGGGTGAGGAGCCCGTAGGTCGCCAGCGCCAGCACGATATGCGTCTCGAACCAGGCCAGTGGAACCGTGCCGGCGACCGGGCGCTCCGGCGCCCGCTGCCAGATCAGCGCCACCACCCCAAGCCCGACGAGATAAGGCACGAGGATCGGCGTCAGCCGCCAACCCTGCCGCGTCGCCAGCGAGAGTCCCGCGAACAGCACTGTGGTGACGGCGATGGTCAGCCACAGCGACACGGCAAACCCCGTGTGCCAAGCACCCCAGAGCTGCGCCGCGGCCCAGGCCGCGGGCCCCGCGGTCGCGAGCGCCACACTTGCCCAGAACGTCGCATCGCGGTCGTCCCGCTCGCGCAGGCGCAGCGCCGCCGCCGGCATCAACGTCGCCAGCGCGAGCGCGCCGTAGACAGCGGTCATCGCCATGCGCGCGACTATAGGCGCTCCCGGTGCCTTGGCAATCCGGCCGGGCTTGCTCTAGGGTCGGCGCCATGACCACCTGCATTGCGCTGGTCGTGGCGGCAGGGCGCGGCACGCGATTGGGCGCGGCGCTGCCCAAGCAATATTTGCCGGTCGCCCGCGAGCCGCTGCTCCGCCACACGCTGCGCGCCCTTGCCTCGCATCCGCGAATCAACGGCGTGCGCGCGGTCATTCACCCCGACGACCACCCGTACTATGCCGAGGCCGCGCGCGATCTCGATCTCCTGCCGCCGGTGCCGGGCGGCGCGCAGCGCCAGGACTCGGTCCGCCTCGGGCTCGAGAGCCTGCTCGAGATCGATCCGGATGTGGTCGCGATCCATGATGGCGCGCGGCCGTTCGTCGACGGCGCGCTCATCGATCGCGTGCTCGACGCGGTCGGGCGCGGCCCCGGCGCCATCCCGGCGCTCCCCGTCGCCGACACGATCAAGCGCGGGCGCGATGGTCGCATCGTCGAGACGGTCGACCGCAGCCAGCTCTGGCGCGCGCAGACGCCGCAAGCCTTCCGGTTTCGCGAGATCCTCGCGGCTCATCGCGCAGCGCTGGGGCTCGAGCTCTCCGACGATGCCGCCGTCGCCGAGCGCGCGGGTCTCGCGGTAAGCCTAGTCATGGGCAGCGAGGCCAACCTCAAGGTGACGGCGCCCGACGATCTCGCGCGCGCGGAGGCGATGCTGCTGGCTGAGCTCGGCGATATCCGCACCGGCCAAGGGTTCGACGTGCACCCGCTCGGCCCCGGCGACCACGTCTGGCTCTGCGGGATCAAGGTGCCGCATGAGCGCGCGCTGATCGGGCATTCCGATGCCGATGTCGGCCTGCACGCCATCACGGACGCGATCCTCGGCGCGCTCGGCGCCGGCGATATCGGCCAGCACTTCCCGCCGAGCGATCCGAAGTGGCAAGGCGCCGCCTCTGACCAGTTCCTCCGTCACGCCGCGACGCTGGTGGCCGAGCGCCGTGGCCGCATCGCCCATGTCGACGTGACCCTGATCTGCGAGCGGCCGAAAGTGAGTCCGTACCGTCCGGCGATGATCGCGCGCATCGCGGAGATCCTGGGCCTCGCGCCGGACCGGGTCAGCGTGAAGGCGACCACCACGGAAAAGCTCGGCTTCACCGGCCGCGAGGAAGGGATCGCGGCGCAGGCGATTGCGACCGTGCGTCTGCCGGGCGGCCCGTGAACACGGCCCTTCAGGCACTCTCCGAGAGCGTGCTGAGCGCCTGCCGCGAGGCCCGGTTGAAGCTGGCGACCGCGGAATCCTGCACCGGTGGCCTCGTCGCCGCGGCGCTCACGGACATCGCGGGCTCCTCGACTGTCGTGGAGCGCGGCTTCGTCACCTACTCGAACGAGGCGAAGATGGAGCTCCTGGGCGTCCCGGCCGCGATGATCGCGGCCCATGGCGCGGTGAGCGCGCAGGTGGCGACTGCCATGGCACAGGGAGCGCTCAGCCGCGCCCCTGTCGACCTCGCGGTCTCGGTCACGGGGATCGCGGGGCCGGGCGGCGCCACGCCCGGCAAGCCCGTCGGCCTCGTCTATTTCGGCATTGCGCGCAAAGGCGGCACGGCCCGGGTCGAGCGCCACACCTTCCACGGCGACCGCGCCGCCGTGCGCTGGGCCGCGACCGAGCGCGCCCTCGAGCTGCTGCTGGAGGCAGTGCGCCGTTAGAGCGTTTCGTTAAATAGAAGCGCCCCTTCACCCTCCCCTCTCCCCAGCGGGGAGAGGGTTGCGCAGCCTTAGCGAGCGTGAGCGAGCTTAGGCGGAGCTGGGTGAGGGGGATGCTTCCACACATTCCGGACCCTTCGCTTATCCTTAGCTTGGCTGCAGGAAACGCTCGCGGGGAATCTCGGCAATGGCGGTGATCTCGATGACGAGATCGGGATCGTAGAGCGCTGCCACCTGCACGGTGGTGGTGACCGGATAAGGCTCGCGAAAGAATTCGCGCCTGACATCGCCGACCCCGGCGAAAGCATGGATGTCCGTGACGTAGTGAGTCAGCGACAGCACGTCCTCCATGCGTCCACCCATCGCCGCCAGCACGTCCCGGATGTTCTCCAGCACTTGGCGGGTCTGAGCCCGCATGTCGTGTTTGCCGACGAGGTGGCCCTGGCGGTCGAGAGCCACCTGCCCCTTCAGATGCACGATCCGGCCGTCGCCTTCGACGGCGACCATGGAAAAGGCGCCGAAGGGCTGCCACACCGTCGGCGGATTGAAGGCGTCGATCACGGGCGGCCCGATCGCCCGGAGAGCGAGTCCTCGAAATCGAGGCCGATGTCGAGGATCGGTGCGCTGTGGGTGATCCAGCCGCAGGAGATCACGTCGACGCCGGTGGCGGCGATCTCGGGCGCGGTCTCCGCGGTGATGCGGCCCGAGGCTTCCACGATCGCGCGGCCGCCGATGATTTCGACCGCCTCGCGCATCTGCGCCGGCGTCATATTGTCGAGCAGGATCGCGTCCGCGCCCGCCGCCAACGCCTGGCCGAGTTGATCGAGCCGGTCCACCTCGATCTCCACCTTGACCATATGGCCGAGTGCCATCTTCGCCCTCTCGATCGCGCGGCCGATCCCGCCGGCGACCAGGATGTGGTTGTCCTTGAGCAACACGCCGTCATCGAGGCCGAAGCGGTGGTTCGCGCCGCCGCCGAGCCGCACCGCGTATTTCTCCAGCGCGCGCAGTCCCGGCGTCGTCTTGCGCGTGCAGGCGATCCGGGCGCGGTGGCCCTTCACGGCATCGACGATCTCCCGCGTCGCCGTGGCGACGCCGGAGAGATGGCAGAGGAAATTGAGCGCCACGCGCTCGGCGCTCAGCAGTGCCCTCGCCCGCCCGCTCACCACCGCGATCGGCTCGTTGGCGCCCACCGTTGCACCATCGGGCCTCGCGACCTCGATGCGTGCCTCGAGATCAAGCAGGCGAAACGCGACCGCGGCGACGCCAAGGCCCGCAACGACGCCGGCTTTGCGCGCGTTGAGCACGCCCCGGGCCCGCGCCGCCGCGGGCACGATCGTGTCGGTCGTGAGATCGCCCGCGCGGCCGAGATCCTCGGCCAATGCCGCGCGAACCAGGGGCTCGATCAGGAATACCGGCGGCTCCGCGATGTCCGGTCGGTTCATGACATCCTCCTCAGCGGCGTCCGGCCGCCATCATACGCTCGACGGATCGCCGCGCGCGGGCGGCGATGGCGGGATCGATCGTGACCTCCTGCGTCATGGTCTCCAGCGAGCGGCGGATCTTCGCGAGCGTGATGCGCTTCATGTGCGGGCAGAGATTGCAGGGCCGCACGAAGTCGACCTCGGGATGCTCGGCCGCGAGGTTGTCGCTCATGGAGCACTCCGTCACCATGACGACGCGCTTCGGCCGGCGGGCGGCGACATAATCGCTCATCCCCGCGGTCGAGCCCGCGAAATCGGCTTCGGCGATCACTTCCGGCGGACACTCCGGATGCGCCAGCACGATCACGCCGGGGTGGCTCTCGCGGAAGCCGCGGATGTCCGCGGCGGTGAAGCGCTCGTGCACCTCGCAATGCCCCTTCCACGCGATGATCTCGACCTTGGTTTGCTTGGCGATGTTGAGAGCCAGATATTCATCGGGCAGAAAGATGACCCTGGGCGCGCCCAGGCTCTCCACCACCTCGACCGCATTGCCGGAGGTGCAGCAGATGTCGGACTCCGCCTTCACCTCGGCCGAAGTGTTGACGTAGGTGACCACGGGCACGCCCGGATAGCGCTCGCGCAGCAGACGGACGTCGGCCCCGGTGATCGAGGCCGCGAGCGAGCAGCCCGCGCGGGGATCGGGGATCAGCACGATCTTGCCGGGATTGAGCAGCTTCGCGGTCTCCGCCATGAAATGGACGCCCGCCAGCACGATCACCTTGGCCTCGGTCTTGGCGGCGGCGCGCGCGAGCGCCAGGGAGTCGCCGACGATGTCGGCCACGCCGTGATAGATCTCGGGCGTCTGGTAATTGTGGGCGAGCACGATGGCGTCGCGTCGCCGCTTGAGCTCGAGGATCGCGGCCACGTCCGGCGCGAAGAACGGCCACTCCACCGCGGGGACGACGCGCTCCATTCTGGCGTAAATCTCGCCAAGCCGGCCTTTGAAGACTGCGCTCTCCGCACCGTGACGAGCCAGGTCCGACGGCTGCATTCTACTCTCCTTGAGTATAACAGGGGTCAAAAAATACGGCGATTCGCGCCTGTGCTAATGCTGGGGATGAGCATTACCCCGGTCAAGTGACACTTGGCGGGGGATCTCCAGCCATGCGTTTCTGCGGGGGTCGCGGTCTCCGGACCTCTGTCCCGGGGATCAATCGGATGCGGTCAGCGTGATCCGGCGCGGTATGGGAAGCCGCACGCCCGGCGCCGGCCGCTCGACCAGGACCTCGCGGCGGAAGCGGAAGCGCTCGGCCGGACGCCCGCCGGTACCGCGCTCCCATTCGCCGACGCCCTCGACCAGCCCGCCCTGCTCCACCAGCCGCCGGAAATTCTGCTTGTGGAGCGCCACGCCCGCGAGCGCTTCCACGCTCTGCTGGAGCTGCAGCAGCGTGAAGGTCGGCGGCATCAGCTCGAATACCACGGGCCGGTACTTGAGCTTGCCGCGCAGCCGGCTCATGGCCGTTGCGAGGATGCGGCGATGATCCATCGCCATGGCCTCGCCGAGCGCGGGCGCGGCGGCATCGGGCGAGAGCCCGCGATCGCGCCGCGCCTCCGCCACCAGCCCGGCCTCGTAGAGCAGCTCATAGCGCTCGAGCACGCGCTCCTCGTCCCAGCGCGCGGGCGCCTGGCCGAAGGTGGTGCGCACGCGCTCATCCCGGCGCGTGCGCTCGCCGGGATTGCGCGTGCCCGCCGCCCAGGCGGCGAGCTGTGGCTCGATCATCTGCGCCACCATCGCGGGCCGTCCGCGCCGACCGTCTTCCCAGGGGAAATAGCGATACCAGTTCTGCCATTGGGCGCCGCTCCCGCCGCTCGGCGCGGCTTCGCGCGTCAAAGCGAGATAGCCGATCGAGACCACTCGGGACGCTGGATCGAGCGCGCTGCCTTCGCGGCCGAGATCCGCGAACGTATAGAGCTGCTCCACATAGCCCAGAGGGAGGCTGGTCTGCTCGCCCACCCAGGCGCGAAGACCCAGCTCGAGGGTCCGATGGCCTGCGGGATCGAACGGCCCGGACGGCAGAGCGGCAAGCCCCTCGGCCCCTCGCTTCTGCGACTTGCTACCGCGCAGCGGCTCGCTCGGGCGGTCAACGGTGAGCACGCGCGGTTCGCCAGCGGTCACCGCGATCACCACGGCGCCCAAACCGATGACGATGTCGATGTTGCGCTTTTGTGACGCCACGAGCCAAACCCCGGACGATGCTACCCGGGATCGGCAGGGGTTACAGCGGGATTCGCGAAGGCCGCGGCTCGGAGCGTTCAGTACCCCGCCTCGATGAGCG
>DATMMM010000315.1:0-11094 GCA_035569735.1 Allostellaceae bacterium
CGGCGATCGTCGGCCTCGGCAACAAGTCGGATCTCGACGAGGACGACCTGCTCACCTTCTTCGAGAAGGACGACAACACACATGTCATCGCCATGCATTGCGAGGATCTGAAGGACGGCCGTTCCTTCGCGGAGGTGGCGAAGCGCGTCTCGCGCAAGAAGCCGGTGGTGATGCTGAAGGCGGGCCGCACCGCGCTCGGCGCCCGCGCCGCGAGCTCGCACACCGGCGCGCTCGCCGGCAACGACAAGATCTATGACGACGTGCTGCGCCAATCCGGCGTGATCCGCGCGAAGTCGCTGCGCGACATGCTGGACTTCGCCCGCGGCATTCCCGTGCTTGCCACGCCCAAGGGCGAGAACGTCGTGATCATCACCGGCGCCGGCGGCTCGGGCGTGCTGCTCTCCGACGCCTGCGTGGACAACGGCCTCTCGCTCATGAAGATGCCGGGCGATCTCGACCAGGCGTTCCGCAAGTTCATCCCGCCCTTCGGCGCCGCCGGCAATCCCGTCGACATCACCGGCGGCGAGCCGCCCGCCACTTACAAGAACACCATCCGCCTCGGCCTCGAGGACTCGCGCATCCACGCGCTCATCCTGGGCTATTGGCACACCATTATCACGCCGCCCATGGTGTTCGCGAATTTGGTGGTCGAGGTGGTCGAGGAAATGAAGGCCAAGGGCATCGTCAAGCCGATCGTGGCCTCGCTCGCCGGCGACATCGAGGTCGAGCAGGCGGCGGAGCATCTCTACGATCACGGCGTCCCCGCCTATGCCTATTCGACGGAGATCCCGGTGGCGGTGCTGGGCGCCAAATACAAATGGGCCAGGGGCGCGGGGCTGCTCAAATGAGCAAAGTTGCAGACCTCCGGGCTCCCGGAGTAAGCCCAGAGCCCCGGCGATCCCGCCGCATCGAGGGAGAGCGAAACCGCCCATGAATATCCACGAGTATCAGGCGAAGAGCCTGCTGCAGAAATACGGGGTCGCCGTGCCTCGGGGCGGCATTGCCTATACGCCCGAGGAGGCGCAGCGCGTGGCGCGCGATCTCGGCGGCCCGGTCTGGGTGGTGAAGGCGCAGATCCATGCGGGCGGCCGCGGCGCCGGCCGCTTCAAGGACGACCCTCAGGGCAAGGGCGGCGTGCGCGTGGTCAAATCGGTCGAGGACGTCGCCGCTGCTGCTGCCGCCATGCTGGGCCATGTGCTCGTGACCAAGCAGACGGGTCCCACGGGCCGCGAGGTCAAGCGCGTCTACATCGAGGAGGGTTGCGAGATCCGGCGCGAGCTCTACCTGGGCCTGCTGCTCGACCGCCGGACCTCGCGCGTCACCATGATGGCCTCCACCGAGGGCGGCATGGAGATCGAGGAGGTGGCGGCAGCGCATCCCGAGAAGATCCTCAAGGTCGCGATTGATCCCGCGACGGGCATGCAGCCCTTCCACGCCCGCGAGCTTGCCTTCGGCTTGCGCCTCGAGGGCAAGCAGGTGCAGGCCGCGACCAAATTCATGCTGGCGATGTACAAGGCCTTCCAGGGCCTCGACGCCTCCATCGTGGAGATCAATCCGCTGGTGGTCACCGGCGGCGGTGAGGTGATCGCGCTCGACGCCAAGATGAACTTCGACGACAGCGCGCTCTTCCGCCACAAGGACGTCGCCGACATGCGCGATGAATCCGAGGAGGATCCGATCGAGGCCGAGGCCGCCAAGCACGAGCTCAATTACGTCAAGCTCGACGGCAACATCGGCTGCATGGTGAACGGCGCCGGGCTCGCGATGGCGACCATGGACATCATCAAGCTTTGCGGCGGCGAGCCCGCGAACTTCCTCGACGTCGGCGGCGGCGCCACCAAGGAGCGCGTCACCACCGCCTTCAAGCTCATCCTCAGCGATCCCAATGTCGAGGGCATCCTGGTCAACATCTTCGGCGGCATCATGCGCTGCGACGTGATCGCGGAGGGCATCGTGGCGGCGGCCCGCGAGGTGAGCCTGCACGTGCCGCTGGTGGTGCGCCTGGAGGGCACCAATGTGCGGCTCGGCAAGAAGATCCTCGGCGAGTCGGGCCTGCCCATCGTCTCCGCCGACAATCTCGCCGACGCCGCCGAGAAGGTGGTGACGGCGGTGAGGGAGGCGGCCTGATGTCGATCCTGGTCGATGCCGACACAAAAGTGATCTGCCAGGGCTTCACCGGCGCCCAGGGCACGTTCCACTCCGAGCAGGCGATCGCCTACGGCACCAAGATGGTGGGCGGGGTGACGCCGGGAAAAGGCGGCACCACCCATCTCGACCTGCCGGTGTTCGACACCGTGGCTGAGGCGGTCGCCAAGACCGGCGCCACCGCCTCGGCGATCTACGTGCCGCCGCCCTTCGCGGCGGACGCGATCCTGGAGGCGGTCGACGCCGAGCTGCCGCTCGTCGTCTGCATCACCGAGGGCATTCCCGTCCTCGACATGGTAACCGTGAAGCGGGCGCTCCAGGGCTCCAAGACCCGGCTCATTGGCCCTAACTGTCCGGGCGTCATCACGCCTGAGCAGTGCAAGATCGGCATCATGCCCGGCCACATCCACACCAAGGGCCATGTCGGCATCGTCTCGCGCTCGGGCACGCTCACCTACGAGGCGGTGGCGCAAACGACCGCGGCGGGTCTGGGTCAGTCGAGCTGCGTCGGGATCGGCGGCGATCCCGTCAACGGCACCAACTTCATCGACGTGCTCGATCTCTTCCTCAGGGACGAGGAGACCCAGTCGATCATCATGATCGGCGAGATCGGCGGCTCCGCCGAGGAGGAGGCCGCGGACTTCGTCAAGCGCAGCAAGGTCAAGAAGCCCATCGTGGGCTTCATCGCGGGCGTCACCGCGCCCGCCGGCCGCCGCATGGGGCATGCCGGCGCCATCATCTCCGGCGGCAGCGGCACGGCGCGGCACAAGATGGAGGCGATGAAGAGCGCCGGAATCACGGTGGCCGATAGCCCTGCGGCACTCGGCAGCACCATGTTGAAGGCGCTGAAGCGATGACAACCTGGACATTCGAGGACTGATGGCCACCCACACCGCACCCCAACCCAAGCGCAGCATCCATCCGGGCTCCGGGCGGCGCGGCCGCGACATGCCGAAGGGGCGGCAGGTCGATCCCGAGGCGCTCGCGGAGGTGCAGGCGCTGCTCGACGGCCGCTCGAGGCAGCGCGATCTCCTGATCGAGCATCTGCATCTGCTGCAGGACAACTATCACTGCCTGCATGCGCGGCATCTGGCGGCGCTGGCGCAGGAGATGAAGCTGGCGCTGGTCGAGGTCTACGAGGTCGCGAGCTTCTACGCGCATTTCGACATCGTGATGGACGATGAGCCCGCGCCGCCGCCGCTCACCGTGCGGGTCTGCGACAGCCTAAGCTGCGAGCTTGCGGGCGCGCAGCGCTTGCTCGAGGAGCTGCCGGCGAAGCTCGGACCCAAGGTGCGCGTCGTGCGCGCACCCTGCATGGGCGGCTGCCACAACGCGCCCGCGGTCGCGATCGGCCACGCACTCCACGAGCACGCCACTCTCGAAAGCGTCGCCAAGGCGGCCGCCAAGGGCGAGACGCATCCGCACCTCCCCGCCTATCGCGGCCTCGACGCCTATCGCGCCCGAGGCGGCTACCAGCTCCTCGAAGCCTGCCTCGCGGGCCACAAATCCGTCGAGGACGTGATGAAGGCGCTCGAGGATTCCGCGCTCCGCGGGCTCGGCGGCGCCGGATTTCCCACGGGGCGCAAGTGGCGCTTCGTGCGCCAGGAGGCGAAGCCGCGGCTGATGGCGGTCAATGCCGACGAGGGCGAGGTCGGCACCTTCAAGGACCGGCATTATCTCGAGACCGATCCGCACCGCTTCCTCGAGGGCATGCTGATCGGCGCCTGGGCGGTCGAGGCGCCCGCGGTCTACATCTATCTCCGCGACGAATACCCGCAGTGCCGGCAGATGCTGCAGAACGAGATCGCGGCTGTGCAAAAAGCCGGGCTCGCGCGCCACACCGAGATCCATCTCCGGCGCGGTGCCGGCGCCTATATCTGCGGCGAGGAGTCCGCGATGCTCGAGAGCATCGAGGGCAAGCGCGGCTTGCCGCGCCACAAGCCGCCCTATCCCTCGCAGGTTGGCTTGTTCGGGCGGCCCACGCTGATCAACAACGTCGAGACGCTGTTCTGGGTGCGCGACATCGTGGAGAAAGGCGCGCCGTGGTTCGCGAGTCAGGGCCGGCGCGACCGCAAGGGCCCGCGCAGCTTCTCGGTCTCCGGCCGGGTGAAGAACCCGGGCGTCAAGCTGGCGCCCGCGGGAATCACGGTCAAGGAATTGATCGACGAGTATTGCGGCGGCATGGCCGACGGCCATCAATTCAAGGCCTACCTGCCGGGCGGTTGCTCCGGCGGCATCCTGCCGGCCTCCATGGGCGACCTGCCGCTCGATTTCGGCACGCTCGAGCCGCACGGCTGCTTCATAGGCTCGGCGGCGGTGATCGTGCTGTCGGACCGGGATGACATGAAGGCCGTGACCTTGAACCTGCTGAAGTTCTTCGAGGACGAGAGTTGCGGGCAATGCACGCCCTGCCGGGTCGGCACCGAGAAGGTGGTGAAGCTGCTCTCGGAGCCTAAATGGGACGGGCCACTGCTCGAGGAGCTCGCCAAGGTGATGACGGACGCATCGATCTGCGGCCTCGGGCAAGCCGCGATGAATCCGGTGAAGATGGTTCTGAAGCATTTCGCGGAGGATCTCGCATGAGCGACGGATCGGGCGCGACGAAGGACGCGGTTCGCTTCCTCCTCGACGGCGAGGAGGTCGAGGCGCGGCCAGGCGAGACCATCTGGCAGGTGGCTGAGCGCCAGGGCACGGAGATCCCGCATCTCTGCTACAGCCCCGCGCCGGGCTATCGGCCCGACGGCAACTGCCGCGCCTGCATGGTGGAGATCGAGGGCGAGCGCGTGCTCGCGGCAAGCTGCATCCGCCAGCCCAGCGCCGGCATGAAGGTCAAGACCGCGAGCGAGCGCGCGAAGTTCTCGCGCCAGATGGTGTTCGAGCTGCTGGTCGCCGACCAGCCCGAGCGCGCGGAGAGCCACGATCCCGACAGCCGCTTCTGGCTCTGGGCCGACCGCGTCGGCGTTGCCGAGAGCCGCTTGCCCGCGCGCCAGCAGCCCGCGCCCGACCGCAGCCATCCCGCCATGGCCGTCAACCTCGACGCTTGCATCCAGTGCAATCTCTGCGTGCGCGCCTGCCGCGAGGTGCAGGTGAACGACGTCATCGGCATGGCCGCGCGCGGCCATGGCGCCAAGATCGTGTTCGATTTCGACGACCCCATGGGCAACAGCACCTGCGTCGCCTGCGGCGAATGCGTGCAGGCCTGCCCCACCGGCGCGCTCATGCCGGCGACCCGCGTCGACGAGTCGAACCGCTACTCGAACGGCGTCGACCGCGAGGTGGCCAGCGTCTGCCCCTATTGCGGCGTCGGCTGCCAGATCACCTACAAGATCAAGGACGACAAGCTCGTCTACGTCGACGGCCGCGACGGCCCCTCGAACCAGAACCGGCTCTGCGTCAAGGGCCGCTTCGGCTTCGACTATGTGAGCCATCCGGGGCGCCTGACGGTGCCGATGATCCGCAAGCCCGGCGTCAAGAAGGACCCGCACGACGAGATCGATCCCGCCAATCCCGGGACGCATTTCCGTGAGGCGACGTGGGAGGAGGCGCTCGACGCCGCGGCCTCGGGCCTGAAGCGCATCCGCGACCAGCACGGCGGCAAGGGCCTCGCCGGCTTCGGCTCCGCCAAAGGCTCGAACGAGGAGGCCTACCTCTTCCAGAAGCTGGTGCGCGTTGGTTTCGGCACCAACAACGTCGACCATTGTACGCGGCTCTGCCACGCGTCCTCGGTCGCGGGGCTCATCGAGGGCATCGGCTCGGGCGCGGTGACCGCGCCCTTCATGGCGGCCAAGGATGCCGACGTCATCGTGGTGATCGGCGCCAACCCGACCGAGAACCACCCGGTCGCCGCCACCTTCTTCAAGAACGCGGCGAAGCGCGGCGCCACCTTGATCGTGATGGACCCGCGCGGCCAGGCGCTGAAGCGCCACGCCACGCACATGCTGCAGTTCAAGCCCAGCCGCGACGTCGCGATGCTGAACGCGATGCTCCACGTCATCATCGAGGAGGGACTCTACGACAAGCAGTACGTCCAGGCGCACACCGACGGCTTCGAGCGGCTGCGCGACAACGTGAAGAACTTCCCGCCGGAGAAGATGGCGGAAGTCTGCGGCATCGATGCCGAGACGCTCCGCACCGTCGCGCGCACCTACGCGCGCGCGGAGGCCGCGATCATCTTCTGGGGCATGGGCATCTCCCAGCACATCCACGGCACCGACAACACGCGCTGCCTGATCGCGCTGGCGCTGGTGACCGGCCAGATCGGCCGGCCCGGCACGGGGCTGCATCCGCTCCGCGGCCAGAACAACGTGCAAGGCGCCTCGGACGTGGGGCTCATACCCATGTTCTTCCCGGACTATCTCTCCGTGGAGAACGCCGAGACCCGCGCCACCTACGAGCAGCTCTGGGGCGCCAAGCTCGATCCCAAGCGCGGCCTCACCGTGGTCGAGATCATGAACGCCGTCCACGAGGACGTGATCCGCGGCATGTACATCATGGGCGAGAACCCCGCGATGTCCGACCCCGACGTGCAGCACGCCCGCGAGGCGCTCGCCAAGCTCGAGCATCTCGTGGTGCAGGACATCTTCCTCACCGAGACCGCGAAATATGCCGACGTGATCCTGCCGGCCTCCGCCTGGCCCGAGAAGACCGGCACGGTCACCAACACCAACCGCCAGGTCCAATTGGGCCGCGTGGCTCTGCCGATGCCGGGCGAGGCGCGCGAGGATTACTGGATCATCCAGGAGATCGCGCGCCGCCTGGGCCTCGCCTGGACGTACACGCATCCCAAGGATGTCTTCGCGGAGATGAAAGTGACCATGCGCTCGCTCGACCACATCACCTGGGAGCGGCTGGAGCGCGAGGGCTCGGTGATCTATCCGGTCGATGCCGACGATAAGCCCGGGAACGAGATCGTGTTCGGCGACGGCTTCCCGACGCCCACGGGGCGCGGCAAGTTCGTGCCCGCGGGCCTGGTGCCGCCCGCCGAGGAGCCCGATGCCGACTATCCGATGGTGCTCACCACCGGCCGCCAGCTCGAGCATTGGCACACTGGTGCCATGACGCGTCGCGCCACCATCCTCGACCTCTTGGAGCCCGAGGCGGTCGCGAGTCTCGCGCCCGCCGACCTCCGCAAGCTCGGCATCCGTCCCGGCGACACGATCCGGGTCGCGACCCGCCGCGGCGCCATCGAGCTCAAGGCGCGCGCCGACGGCGCCATTCCCTCGGGCATGGTCTTCATCCCCTTCTGCTTCGCCGAGGCTGCCGCCAACGTGCTCACCAACCCGCAGCTCGACCCCTTCGGCAAGATCCCCGAGTTCAAGTTCTGCGCCGCGCGGGTCGAGCCCGCGACGGTCCCGGCCTGAGGCTCGGTTCAGCCCGAAGCTCGCAAGGCTCACCCTCTCCGCTCCTGAGCTTGTCGAAGGAGGGGAGAGGGAGGGGACCCATGGCTCGCGAAGCGAGCAATGGGGAGGGTGAGGTGTGCTTCAACGGCACGACAGTGTCCGCCCTGGACACCCACGTCACCTAACCTCTCTCCCCCCGCAAGCGGGCGGAGAGGGATTTCTTTTCCAAGGCGACGGTGCACAGCTCGAGCAACGAGGCCGGCGATGAGGCACCGGCGGGCGCCAGGACCAGGGTTCATGGAGGGCCGAACGCGCGACTGCGCGCCGATTATGCGAGCAATAGCGGTCGCTCCGCGCAAAAAAAGAGGGGCCCGCGGGCCCCTCTGCGCCGGTCTCTGTTCGACGGCTCAGAACTGGAACTTCATGCCGGTCGAGACGCCCATGATCCGGCCGCCAGCCCAGCAATGCGGGTTGGAGGTCTCGCCGCCGGTCGCCGAAGTCGTGCCGGCATCGTGGCAGTCCGTGGTGACCGCGCGTCCGCCGGCGCCGAGATCGTAGTGCGCGAAGGGCCCGTTGATGGTCATCGCCCAGTCCGCATAGACACTCAGGTACTTGTTGAAAGCATATTTGACGGCTGCGGTGATCATGTTGGCGGAGTTGTCGACATGGGCGCCGCCCGTGAAATCCACGCCGGCAACGCCGCCCGGCGGCGTGTTGACGGAGGTGTTGTGCTGGCCGGGATCGCCCGGCGTCTTGAAGGCATGCGCCCAGCCCACGTGAACGCTGAGGGCGTCGGTGATCTGCTGGCTCGCCGTGAGCCAGGTGCCCCAGCGCTGACGCTCGTTCTGGAAATCGAGCACGGACGGCACGTAGCGATGCAGCCTCTCGACGATGCCGCCGACCGTCGTCCGGGTCGGGAAGACGTACTGCACGCCGAGTTTAATCGCGTCCTCGTCGGCCGTGTCCATGGAGGCGAGCCTCGCCGCCAGCGCCTGCGTGCTGGGGTCGGCGAACATGCCGGGGATGTCGCTGGAGCGGTTGACCTTCATGTGGCGCTCGTAGGCTGCGACCGCGTAGAGCGGGCCTTGCGAGTAGACGATATCGGCGCTCATGGCGTCGCTGAAGGCGCCGTCGTTGCAGTTGGGGTGGGGGAGCACGGTGCCGCCGCTGCCGGGAATGTTCCCGCCGGTGCAGTCCGATTCGCCCGCCGCGATATTGTCGCTGTCGCTGGCCCGGTTCTGCCCGGGCGAGTAGAGGGCGTTGAACGTGAAGCCATAGAACTTCGGCGACTCGTACCAGATGGAATGATCGAGCCGGGTCCCGAACTCGACGCGGTTGTCGCCGCCGCTGTTGCCCATGACCACGGAGTAGTCGCCGAGCTCGCCCGAGAACGGGTTCAAGCGCTGCGTCGCGTTCTTGTAGGGCGCGTCCGACTTGCCGATCATCAGCGCGCCGTAGGTCTCGCTGGAGAGCCCGAGGAAGCTGTTGCGCGAGGTGAGCGCGCCTTTGACCACGTTGCTCTTGTTGCTGTTGGTCTCGGCCGTGCCGGAGGTGGCGGCGATATCGACCTGGGTCTCGAGCTGCCAGACGAAATTGGCCGGGAAGTCGCCTATGGTCTGGAAGCCGCGCAAGCCGAGATAGGAGAGATTGGTCGACACCGCGGGCAGCCAGCCGTTCCGTCCGGTCGGATGCTCGGGCGGGCTCGACCCCGGCACGGTTTTGTTCTGGATTCCCTTGGTGGTCGCGTCGAGCGAGACGTCGAGGTTCCCATAGGCCGAGATCTCGCCGCCCGGCGTATAGAAGGTCGCGGTGCCCGGCTTGTGCTCGAGGAAGGCGTGACCCTTCTCGGGCGTCGCGGCCTTGAGCTCCTCTTGCTGTTGTTGTTGCTGCGCCTGGACCTTCTCGGTGGTCTGCTGCTGCTGTTGCAGCTTCTGCGACATCTCCTGCAGCTGCTTTTGCAGCGCTTGCATCTGCTGCTGCATCTGCAGCATCTGCGCTTTCATGTCGGAGACCGCGTCCGCGCGCGCCACGGGCGCGGCGAGGATCACGCAAACGAGAGCGGCGGCGAATCGGAGTCCGACTCCGGTAGGCGATATCATGGTGTTTCCCCCTCTGCTGACCAGGCGCCAATCCCCGCGTTGCTTCGGGCCCCAGGCGCGTCTCTTTGCATCTGGTATACCAGATGCAGTATTTATAACCTGATCAATTATAACGGAAATCGGCGGTCTTAGACAAGGCGCTAACCGGCTTGAGCCGCGTCAAACTCCACGATTCCTGGGGCGTGTGACAAATGCGCTACAGGTCGTGGATGCCGGCAACCCAGGCGCAAAAGAAACGGGCGAGAGGGAAGCCCTCTCGCCCGCCCAAATCGGAGCGAGGACGGTCTCGACTACTCGGCGGCCCGCGCTGCCGCCGGCATCTTGAGCGCGTCGGAGCCAAGCCACCGCTGACGCATCGGCTTCAGGACGAAGAGCGCCAGCACTGCCGCGAGCGCGTTCATCGCCACCGCTGCCAGGAACGGCCCCTTCCAATTCCCCGTCAGCTCCACCAGCCAGGCCGCGAAAAAGGGCCAGAGAGCCGCGGTGCCTTTCGCGGTATAGAGCAAGCCCGCATTGGTCGCCGCGTATTGCGGACCATAGGTGTCGGTGCACGTCGAGGGGAAGAGGCTATAGATCTCGCCCCAGGCGAAGAACACGACGCCGCTCAGCACGGCGAAGGCCACCGGGTCTTTGCCGAACGCGTAGAGCGCCCAGATCCCGACGGCCTCGAGTCCGAAGGCGATGAACATCGTGTTCTCGCGTCCGATGTGATCGGAGACCCAGCCGAAGAACGGCCGCGTCAGCCCGTTGAGAATGCGATCGAGCGAGGCCGCCAGGGTCAGCGCGGTCGGGACCCAGATCCAAAGATTGAGCTTCACCTGATCGACGCCGAAGTCCTTGGCGATCGGCGCGAGTTGCGCGGTCGCCATCAGACCGCCGGCCGCCATCATGACGAACATCACATACATGAGCCAGAAGATCGGCGTCTGCACCATCTCGACGGGCGTGTAGTTGCGCCGCGTCTGCAGCACCTTCTTCACGACTTCCGGCACCTCGCCGGGCCGCGGCGCCAGCAGCAGGAAGGCGAGTGCCACGCAGATGAGTCCCTGGACCAAGCCGAACCAGAAGAAGGTCGATTGGTAGCCCGCGCTCGCGATCATGTTCTGGATCGGGATCACCGTCGCGGCCGAGCCCATGCCGAAGCCCGCGGCGGTCCAGCCCGCGGCGGCGCCGCGGTGATCCGGGAACCACCTGAGCGCGTTGCCGACGCAGGTGCCGTAGACCGCGCCGGCGCCGATGCCGCCGACGATCTGACCGAGATAGAGCATGGTCAGCGTGTCCGCGTAGGAATTGATGATCCAGCCGCCACCCGCGAGCGCGCCCCCGAAGATCACCACCGCCTTGGGTCCGAATCGATCGACGAACCAGCCCTCGACCGGCACCAGCCAGGTCTCGAACAGCACGAAGAGCGTGAAGGCGAAGGCGATGTCCTTCGGTGTCCAGCCGAACTGCTTGTTCATGGGATTGACGAAGAACGTCCACCCATACTGCAGGTTGGCGATCATCACCAT